>JBEBHM010000490.1:0-6736 GCA_040080875.1 Pirellula sp. | reverse complement strand
GAGCGACTGCCCCTTAGGTTTGGTCCGTGGGTCGCACTTGCCGAGAGCGACTGCCCCTTAGGTTTGGTCCGTGGGTCGCACTTGCCGAGAGCGACTGTCCCTTAGGTTCTGGTCGGTGGGTCGCTCTTGCCGAGTGCGACCGTCCCCATCGAGGAACTTGCAGTTTGATGTTTTGCCCAGCGAATCTCGCACCGGCACGCGCGACCCACTTCATCGCATCCTCCCGCATACCCACTACAGTTTTCAAGCGATTCACGATACAACTTGAGTTTCAAAAAATCGAATGAAATCAGATTCATAAGTTGTCAAAGTCGAGCGTCAATCCATGAAGATCGTTACGAACCGGGAGAAGTTCCTTGCCGCGTTTCAAATAGCTGCGGGCATTGCCCCCACCCGCAGTCCCAAAGAGGTTCTCAACAACATCAAAATCGAAGCCAACGAGAACCGCGTGGTACTGATGGCTACGGACTTGGAAGCAGGCATTCGGCTCAATGTGGATGATGTCCAGGTCCTCGTGCCTGGGAAAGCATTGCTCAATGTCCAACGCGTTGGCAATATTCTCCGAGAAGCCACCGACGAATCCTTGTCGTTTGAGACCAAGGACGGGACGCTGGACGTCCAAGGTGCCCATTCGGAATTCCATTTGCCGCTCGCCAACCCCGATGAGTTTCCCAGTGTTGTCGAGTTTGCCGAAGAAAGCTATTTCGAACTTCCAGCTCGCTTGTTCAAGGAGTTGGTCAAGCGAACGATATTCGCAACCGACAACGAGAGCACTCGCTATCAATTGGGAGGAGTTTTGTTCGAAATGGAGGGAGAGCAGATTACCACGGTGGCGACGGACGGTCGACGCTTGGCGAGCATGACCGGCAAAGGCCAGTCGGTCGGCGGCTTTAAGAATACCGGAATGTCGACCATCGTCCCCACCAAAACTCTCAATTTGATGGATCGTTCGATCAGTGACAAGGAAGATATGGTGCATATTGCCGCGCGGAGCAACGATATCTTGATTCGAACCAACCGTTGCACCATCTATTCTCGACTGGTCGAAGGTCGATACCCAAATTGGCGGCAAGTCATGCCCAGTCGAGAAAACAAGACTCGCATCGACGGAATGGCCGGGCCGTTCCTTGCCGCCATCCGACAAGCGTCGATCGTGGCGGATCCAGAAAGCCGGGGCGTCGAGTTCGTATTCGGAAATGGAACCATGGTCGTCGCGGCTCGTACCGCTGATGTGGGGCAATCGAGAGTCGAAATGCCCATCTCGTATACCGGAGACGAAGTCAAGATCACTATGGACTATCGATTTGTTTCCGATTTTTTCAAAGCCTTGGATTTGGAAACTCCGTTTTCGATCGACGTAAGGAGCAATGCCGAACCCGCGTTGTTTTCGACCGAAGATGGCTACACGTATGTGGTCATGCCGATGGCAAAACAGTAACAAAATCTCCTCCCGCTTGGAAAAATTCGATGACCATTTCCACCTTCATGGAAAAGCACTTTCGCCACTACAATGCGCGCGAGACTCTTGCTGCGGCCAAGGCATTCAAGAAGTTTGTGAATGAGGAACATGGCGCCATGATGGTATCCCTTGCGGGGGCGATGAGTACAGCCGAGATCGGCGTTTCGCTTGCTGAAATGATTCGCAAGGGCAAGGTGCATGCCATTTCATGTACGGCGGCCAATCTCGAGGAAGACTTGTTCAACCTCTTTGCACACGACGAATACAAAGTGATCGACGATTGGCGAGCGCTCAGCGCTCAGGACGAGATCGACCTCCGCGACTCCGGCTACAATCGAGTTACTGATACTTGCATTCCAGAAACGGTCATGAAGCACACGCAAAGTCGTTTGCTCAAGTACTGGGTCCAGGCAGCTCAGGAGGGCAAATCGTATTTTCCCTACGAGTATATGTTTATGCTCCTGGACGAACCGGATTTGAAAAAACACTACAAGATCCCGCCGGAGAATTCATGGATGATCGCGGCCAAGGAAGCAGGCATCCCGGTGTTTTCACCGGGCATTGAGGACAGCACTCTTGGTAATATGTTTACCGCGAGGGTCATGGATGGGACGGTATCCAGTCACCATGCCTTGAAATGTGGCACACAACAACTGGAACATCTCGTCCATTGGTATCGCAAGATTAGTAACGATAGAAACGTCGGTTTCTTTCAGATCGGGGGTGGAATTGCCGGCGACTTCGCGATTTGTGTTGTGCCCTTGTTGATCCAAGACATGCAACTCGAAAACACGCGACGATGGGCTTATTATGCTCAAATCAGCGATGCCGAGACCAGCTACGGCGGCTATAGCGGGGCGGTCCCAAACGAGAAGATCACCTGGAACAAGCTGACCGCCGAAACTCCCAGGTTCATGATTCATAGCGATGCGTGCATCGTAACCCCTCTAATTTTCGCCTATGTCTTAGGGCAGTAAGCGTGGCTCTCACAACGGTCCAGCTTTGGGAATTAGTTGCCTCGTCCGGGCTTGCGACACCCGACGAATGTCGGCGGTGGGCCATTGCAGCCGCAGAATCCAATCCCAATTGTCTGCACGAGCCCAATCGACTGCTTGCCGAATTGATCGGGCTCAAGAAAATCACGCCCTTTCAAGCCAACGTCTTGTATCGTCAGATACAGGTCCCTTTGACGATCAGCAAGTTCCGGTTAACAAGCTCCTTAGAAGCTGAATTAGGGCCGTATTGGTTCGAGGCCATTGATTCGAGTACTCCCAACAACACGACGCGATGGCTGCATTTGTTGACCGCCAATCGGCTCGCTAGCCCAAGCAATCGCAACTCCCCACCAAGCCTCAAGATGGCGGAGATGCATTTGAAAATTGTCCATCCCTCGATCGACCGGTGGCAAATCGTCGACGTGTTCGGCAGCAACATAGTCTCGGTTTGCTTGCCGGTCCCGGGTTGTTCGCTGGCGTCGTTCCTTGCAAGACGTCTGTTAAGCTGGCAAGAATCTGCGTCCATGATCGAACAGATCGCTCATGGACTGCACAAGCTCCACTCAGCCAATTTGATCCATGGGCAGATTCATGCCGCGGCGGTTTGGCGGTCTGATGCAGGCGAGTATGTACTGCGGCGAGACCCAATTTTTCCTGTCGCAAATGTTTTCATATCGTCGAGCGAATCCGTAATTCCGTCGTCGATCGATGACCGATTGGGGACAGCAGCTCCCGAATTGACCCTTCCTGCTACGCAGCCATCCATTCAAACCGACCTCTATGCTCTCGGTTGTTTGTGGTATCGATCGTTAAATAACCAATACCCACATGCAGATGCATCCGACGGCACAATTGCTTCATGGGCGCGCGCCCAAACGACAGGCCAATTAGACCTGCGTTTTGGTGAGTCGGCCAATCCCGCCTTAGTGCGATGCTTGTCCCATCTGCTTGCAAAAAACACCAAAGCCCGTTTCAGTCGATGCGATGACCTGCTGAGGGCGCTCGAGTATGCACAAACCAACGCAGCGACAACTCCTGTGTTGAACCAGATTTCATTCCCTCCACCTATCATTGCTGCAGTTCCGACCTCGAATCGGCTGGAGCAACCCAAATCGATCAACGAGCCGACTGTCAACGTAAAGTCGCCCGTTAGCAAGCCCGCAAGCAATGCAGTTACCAATGCAGTCCGCCAACAAGCCAAGAGTCCAGTTAGCAATAAAATAAGCAACACAGTAGGCAAAAAGAAAGGAAAAAAGAAAAAGCCGGTCTGGCTGATCCCGTCGATGGCGATCGGCGGAGTGCTGTTCCTCGGTGTGTTGATTGCGGCATTGCTCAACACGGGCGATTCCAATGGGCCGTTTGTTCCAGATGAAAAACAGATTGCAACAGACAATTCTCAAAAGGATCCTCGCGATGGTTCTTTGGGATCAAACATCCCGCGCGATGGCAACTCGGCCAAACGGGGCGATGTGAAGCCCGAGGATCCGCTGGCGGAGTACTTTGCTGTGGTCGTCGATGATGGAAAACTGCTTTGGGCGCCGCCCCATGCGGGTCAACCATTCTCAATGGAAATGTTGCCTGCAGGTGTGGAAGGAGTTGTATTCTTGTCGGCCAATGCGTGGCAACAGCGGGGCAAATGGTCGTGGCTTGGAAAATGGTGGAAAAACACACAGCGGGGCATAAAGAACCCCATTGCGAACTATCCCATTCTCGGCGATGCCTCGGTCGAAACAGTTGCTATCGGACTATACCCAGGTACTCAATCAGGCACGACACAATCGGTTTATCGCGTATCGCTGTCATCTTCAGCGAGTGTTGAGTCTTTGGCGGCCAAGCTGGATGGCTACGAGCTTCAACTTTTAGATCCTTCGAATTCGAACAAAGGCGTATGGACTCGACAACTCGGGACCGAGTCGATCTCGGTCGCGATGGAGGAAATGCAAGTAAAGCATACGTCCATGGTCAAGCGGTTTACGATAGGGCCGACAGAATTGATCAAGACGATGTCTGAGTTGCGAGGCTCAGCTCCCATGCGTCGCCAGATGGAGACTTTGCTGATGGCGACCGACGGACGATCGGATGTAACCTTGTTGGCTGCGCCCAGTTTCTTATTTGGCGATGGTCGAGAATTGACGGCGGCCGTTCCAGGCGCAACCGAGCTGCTGCGCGAGGTCGTCCATGAAAACAATCAAGCCGTATCGGTGTCGACCACCTTAGAGCCTCGTTGGTACGTGGAAGTTCGAATGCTCAGCTCGGAAACACGAGAGGCGGGCAAGCAATTGGGGGACTGCAAACGCAAACTGGAACAGTTACCTGATGCGATCGAGGCAAATATCCTCATGGGCGAGATACATCCCTATTGGCGTGCGGTTGCCATTCGATTCCCTCAGATGCTTCGCAGCCTAAACAAGTACACGCGTTTCGGTTTGGAGGATGGCCAAGTTGTATTCAATGCTTATTTGCCAACCGAAGCCGGCAGCAACCTTGCGGTCGCAAGCTGGATGGCCATGAACGAACCGATTGCAATGTCGAGCCCGGCGGCAATGGTCGCGACCCCCAATCTTAAATCGATGGAAGAGATCTTGAACAGTAAGATATCGGTCGCATTTGAGCAGGAGTCGCTTGAGGCGGCATTGCAGTTGATCGCAAGCGAAGTGGCCGAGAGCGTTTTGTCAGGCACATCATTTCCGATGACCATCAACTACGATGCATTCAAGATTGGAGGAATCACTCAGAATCAGCAGATCCGTGGTTTTCAAAAGAGTGGCATACCAGTCCGCACGGTATTGACGGATTTGGTAAGGATGGCGAACCCGGTGACGACCGTCCAATCGCCGACCGAGGCGAATCAGAAAGTAGTGTGGATCGTGCGAGACGCGGCCGAAGGAGTATTAAGAAAGAAGATCGAGTTAACGACACGAGTCTGGAGCGAGTCGAACAAAGCTGCGTTACCGAAGGAGTTTGTAGCGATTCCATAGTTTAACATCACTTTAGCCAGACTCCATTTCGGCAAGAAATTTGCGAATCACATGCTAGTCGCAGCTTGTTTGACCGTCTTGCCCGTCTTGCCTTTAAAATCCTTGTCGGACAGCCTAGCACCCCGTTCGAGCAAGAGCCGGATGATCATTTCCCGTTGCTGTCTTGCCTCATCCGAACCACTACCGCTGGCCCCAGTTGTCTGAACGGCAATGGGCCTTCGACAACGGGTCTTCAACCAAGTCTCGCCTTGGCGACTTGATCGATAACGACTGGGTTCAGCGAGCCCGAGCGATTGACTCGACGCAAGTCAAAACGGCTGATCGAGGGCGTCGTCTGCAACCCTTTGTTATTTTGTGGTTCTATGTATATACCCTGCGGGAAACGTAATTCAATGATGCGTTCAATTGAAATGAAGGCCGTAATCGACAGAAAGTACAGTGTCAAAATTAAAGTCTCCTTGCTCGCCTCCACTCTGCAAGCGAACAGAATCGCGGTTGTGAGCACAAGAGTCGCGAGTGTGGTGCCCCAAAGGGTGTGGCGAAGAGGTTTACTCTGTCGCGAAAGAACACACCATAAGCAAGTTAAAGCCAACGCACCCATGGCAATTTGCGAGTACAAGAATCTATCGTTGCCGACGTACTTGATAGTCGTAAGATATGACATGACACAAGCTACTGCCGCAGTCGCCGATATTAGCCCCAAAATGCGATGCTGATAAGATTGCGTGGGGTAGGATGAGGTGGCAATACGCAAGTACGGTGTGGTGACAAACACGATCACTCCGATTAGGATTGTCGATGGAGTCGTAAAAGTCGCGTGTGATGCCAATGCATTGGAAAAGGATGGGAAATCGGTTTGATAGACGCCGATTGAAGTTGCGGTTGCATGAGTGAATACCAAGACTACGAAGGCGGCAAGAAGTTTCAATGCCCACCACCTGCTCTTATTGCTGCTTACGACCCAGAGAATTGGTAATGAGTGGCACATCGCCAGCATGAGCGGTGCAGTTACGAACTGCCCCCAAGTGATGACGGCAATTGATCCAAAGCAGATCGCGGGGATCAAAGCGAACGCAGTAACCATCATCAAAAATTGGAGTACTCGGTTCATGGCGGTTGCTTTGCTCTTGGCGTAACGTCCGCCGTAACCGGGCACGAACGGAAGACTTTGATTTCAAATTCCCGCGTGAATGAGTGCTCCGGTGCAGTACGCCCAACATGGGCGTGATCCTGTGGGGTGCAAGTCCCCTGTACTTAGTTCCGGACGCTTTCACTAGGAGTCAGTATACCAAATGAATGTCCCA
>JBEBHM010001257.1:0-1737 GCA_040080875.1 Pirellula sp. | reverse complement strand
CGCACGTTGCCCGGCCAGCGATAGGCCATCAGCGCCCGCATTGTCGATTGCGCCACCTGAATCGTTCGGTCGGCGCCAAACTTTCCAAGGAAGTGCTTCACCAGAAGCGGGATGTCATCTCGACGCTCACGCAATGAAGGGATATCGATATTGACGACATTGAGACGGTAAAACAAATCCTCACGAACTCGACCCGCTTCGACTTCTTTGGCAAGATTCCGATTGGTGGCTGCGATCAGTCGTACCTTGACCCGCCGTTCCTTGACAGAGCCAATCCGTCGCATCGATCCATCTTCTAAGACTCTTAGAAGTTTCGCCTGCAGGCCACCAGCAAGTTCGCCAAATTCGTCGATAAAAAGTGTGCCGCCGTCGGCGATCTCGAATAGGCCGGGCTTGGCATCCGAAGCTCCCGTAAACGCCCCTTTCTCGTGTCCAAACAATTCGCTTTCCAACAAAGACTCCGGCAACGCAGCGCAGTTGATGACCACCAAGGGTTTGTCCGCAACCAGACTTTGAGCATGAATAGCACGAGCTACCAGTTCCTTTCCGGTTCCGCTCTCCCCAAGGATTAATACCGGTTTGTCGCACGGAGCGATTCGCTCGATCAATCGCTTGACCTCCACGATGCCGGCCGATTCTCCGATCAGAGGTTTGCTCGAAGTTGCTTGAGCGAGTTGTCGTTTGAGGAGCCGATTCTCACGTTCCAGAGTCTCTGATCTGGAAACCCGTCGAATTAGGCGATCAAGCTCATCGAGTCCAAAGGGCTTGGACAAATAGTCGATGGCACCTCGCTTCATGGCTTCCACCGCGGAACTCACGTTACTATTTCCGGTCAACATGATGACTTTAAGCTCGTCGTCATCTTTCTTAAGCCGCTGCAGCAACTCCAAGCCGTTCATTCCCGGCATGTTTTGGTCGATTACGGCCAAATGAAAATGTTGTTTGGATTGAACCGCGATGGCTTGCTCGGCGTTCGCTGCAGCCACCACCCGATAGCCTTGCCGTTGAAAGAAGCGACAGGCGGGTTCCAAGAAATCAGGTTCGTCATCGACGATCAACAAATCAATCGGCTCGGCGAGCGGAGTGGAGATCATGGAACTAGCTCATTCATTACGTGGGACCGATTTGTTGTTCTGTTTAGGTACTGATAGTCGGGAAAACCGCACTCGCGATGAATGCGTATGCCGGTTGGACTGCGTCAAAACGAGAGAGGTACGCAAAACTGGTGCCGTTTGCTCATGCAAAAAAAGCAGCGAATTTTCTTGGACATGCTTCAAACAGTGCGTGACAAAATGGCACATGGGTCTCAGAATAGCACGCCGAGCACATGCTGCGTGCGCCTTTCATAGGCGTTTATTTGGTCCTGCGACAACTTGGCGTTTTCGTTTGCAATATTGATGGAATTTCGGAGTAGAACGAATTCCGATTGGAAGTCTTTCGTCGTCGTATGTTAAGGAATCAACACTACCTGTCGAAGATTGTTCCGTCTGTTCCATCCGTTTGATGGCCTCATGGGACCGGAGAGACTTGGCACGTGGCTTGCGTAAAAGTAACTAATTCGGTTCGCACGATTCGTGGCGAGCTGCATTTCTCCCTTTTTTGTACTCTAACTAGACAGCATCAAGATGAGTGATCTAGCTTTGGCTCCTTCGCAATCAACCGATCCAAGTCATTTGTCGGATGCTCGCCGCGATGAAGTCAAGTCGGCTGAAATGGTGATGGAGTCGTTTAGCTATG
>JBEBHM010001256.1:0-1738 GCA_040080875.1 Pirellula sp. | reverse complement strand
CCACTGCCCCCAAGAATCCCATCGCGACGCTGCGAACTGTCTGTGCTGCGACCACCGATGATTGATAGCGGAGCATCGAGCGTTGTTGTGACGTTGAGGTTGTAGATTGTTGGGACGATGTTTTGCGAACGGACTTCGAGCCAATAATCGGCGCTTGTGTTGAGGCTAACGAGTGCAAGCGGCGCTGTTTTCGTTCCCGTCAAATTGAGACTATTGGCCGCAGTTCCCGTGACATGCGGATAGAGTGCATATGGACCAGGGACCGTTGCCGTGAGTTTTAATTTGTAGTACCCGCCCTCGAGACTTGCCAAACTAAGTGACCCGCCGTTTGCGATATTGGTTTGGGAGAAGAGTAATGTAGTCCCGTTCGCTTCGTAGAAATCGGCCTGGGCGAATTTTGCTCCGCTGGATGTAGTATAGAGCTGTAGTGACCGAGAATCGTTCAAGCCGGAATTCGGCAGCGCAAAGTCAAACCAGTCAACGTCGGACGCTTGATGAAATGTTAGCCCTTCGATCGAATTGACGGTGCTCAAGTCATCCAGTGGATCGGCTCGAAGCGGATAAGCTCGATTCGGAACGTCATTGTTGTTAGAGACATAGCCATTGGCATCGACCGTTCGTTCCGCTAAGTCGTACGCATACTGAGCGCTCACTAAGGTCGAATTGATTGTGGTCCCAGTGTAGAGTTTGAGCGAAAGGGCATCCAAGGCCGATGCGCTGTTGGACGAGATCGTGGCCGTAGTCCCAGGGAATTGCAGCTTGTACCAATCGACATCGGATGGATTATCAAGTGTTAAGTTCGTGATGGCTAGCGACTTGACGTTGGCTCGTGTGGTAGCTTGACCTGAGCTCAAACCAAGTTGGTTTAGTGCTACGCTATTCACCGCATCGATCGCTAACGAAACGTCGGCAATGTCGCGTGTCGAGATGGCCAGCTTGCCATTCACGTTTGAGGCTACAACTAGATTGGATAACCCGTTTTCCGCGAGGGCTGCGTTGACGTCGGCTACCAGGTCGTTAAACGAAGCATTGGCGGCATCGGCTGCGATGTCAACCGTAACAAGATCTCGGCCGTTCACTGCCAATGCAAACGAAGCTGTGGCCGCCAATTGACCATTGCTGGGTCCAGCTACCGTTCCGATGATGGATACTGGAGCCAGTGGTGCCGCTGTTGCGATGGAATCGTTGCGACTCCCCTCGTCGAGTCGATCGATCAAGATCGCATTGCCCGAATTGA
Source organism: Pirellula sp. (assembly GCA_040080875.1). GTDB lineage: Bacteria > Planctomycetota > Planctomycetia > Pirellulales > Pirellulaceae > JBKCUI01. The sequence continues at coordinate 501 of JBEBHM010001256.1, read as the reverse complement.
TCTTGACCGTATCATCGCCTGGTCCCGCGTCAATCCAAACCGTCTTCTGAACCGTTGGGCCAACGGTGATCGTATCGTTACCACCGAGGGCGTCGATCAAGATTGCTAGGTAATCGCCTTCGGGTGGAAGCAGATTGCCTTTGAGCACTTGCTCCTTAATCGCAAGCTTTCGATCTACAGGGTTCAACGTGTCAAACGCGGCAATGTTGGCCAGGATTTGCTTGGGATCCCAAATGAGCTTGCCGGACGTGTCTTTCGCGTCAAAATCAAGCTGCAATTGGGCGGCGAAACTGAAGTTGCCGTTGTTGTTGGTTAGACGGGTCACCAAATGACGATTTTGTAACGGCCCAGGCTCGGTCACGTAGTCGACAGTGAAAGCATCATCCGCGTTGGAACCGCCGACATACCACACTCGATCCGACTGTTTGGCATAGTCTTTCCATTCCTGACCGGCTAAGCCACCATCCATCGAGTCAAGAGTTGCGCCATCGCGGCGATAGA
>JBEBHM010001255.1:0-1742 GCA_040080875.1 Pirellula sp. | reverse complement strand
CGCGCGCGATGCGATCAAACACTGGCGTTTTAACCCACCGAGTTCCGTACGCGCCCGCGTGAACTCCCCAATCGTCGGCAATCGCAAAGAGAATGTTGGGGGCGGCCGCTTGCACTCGAAAACACGAGAATGCCGTGAGCAAAAGAAAAATCGAGCAAATTTTGTTTGTTATGTTCATGCTTTTCAATCTATTTTTCGCCGCCCACGGGGCCTGCGAGTGGAGGTGTCTCAAAAAACTTGCCATCGTCGATAACGCGTGGGTCGTTGGTTCGGGTGAGTTCGTCCATGAGTTGCCGTTCCAACTTGGTTTTGATCGCAGCGTAACCGGGATCGTCGGCCAGGTTCTTTGTTTCATGCGGATCATTGCTCAGATCGTACAACTCGTATTTCGGACGTTTGCCGAAAATCCACTCGTAATGGGCCTTCCATTCTGGTGCATTGCGTTGGCCAATCAGCCACGCTTTGGCGGGACCGGAATCATCATCCGGATGGGTGACCCGCGTGTTGGACGCGATTTCGGCAAACGTGGGTGGATTGTCACCGTCGAGTCGGTAGGGGTCGCCGAGCGGCCAACGGTCCGGTTTGAAGTTGATGATGAGCGAGTACTCGGACGATCGAATGGCGCGTTGAGGGTAGGGCGAATAGTCGGCTCGAGCATTCTCAACATGCCGTTCTCGACCTGTCACCACCCAAGTACGAGCAGGATCCACTAAGCCCGAGTTCTTAGATTTCAAGACCGGCCAAAGACTTCGGCCCGTCATCACACTTGGAATAGTCAATCCGGCCGATTCCAAAAACGTTGGAGCGATGTCCGTCATGTTCACGAAATCATCGACCACACGTCCAGGTGCAACTCCGGGGCCGCTGATAGCCAACGAAACGCCCGTACCAAAATTGTATAAGTTGCATTTGCCGTGAGGAAAGCCAGGTGCACCGTGATCGCCGCTGATAACGATGAGCGTATTGTCCCTTTCTCCAGCCTTGTCCAACTCAGCCAACAGGACTCCGATACCTGAATCCCACGCTGCGATTTCGCCGAAGTAGTCTGCAAGATCTTCGCGTACCTCGGGAACATCGGGCAGGAATGGAGGCATCTTGCCTTTCAATGAGTCCGGTTCGATGTTCCAAAGCTTCTTGCCGCTCCCTCGGATCCAAGGTCGATGCACATTGGTGGCCCCGAACCAAAAACAAAATGGCTTGCCGGCGTCGCGTTGAGCTAAGAAATCTTGAAAGTTCGATCGCACCTCGCTGTAGAGCTCTTCTTTGGCCACATCGATGGATTTACCAGCGTTCACCATTTTGGTGACGTTCTCTGAAAACTGGTTGAATCTTCCCCCAGCTTTTTGATACGCGTGCTTTTGCCCACCAAAGGGTGCATCCACAGGTGTTCCAGGACTCCAAACTTTGTAGGCCTTGCCAATGTGGTAGCCAGCATCTTTTAATAGCAATGGGAACACCGGGATCTTCTCGTCCCATACCGCACCTCGCAGAATGGCGCCTCGCCCAGTTCGCCAAAAGTACTGACCCGAGACCAATGCACTTCGGCACGGAGTGCACGACGGCGCGTTGACGTGCGCATTGCGAAACAAAACACCTTGCTTAGCTACTTTATCAAAATTAGGTGTTCGCACTATATCGTTGATACCGCCGCGTCCATTCACCTGGCCATAGATACTTGCGTACCGCCCCCAATCGTCCGCAAAGAAGAACAATATGTTGGGAGTCTTGGCATTGGCGGCATG
>JBEBHM010000489.1:0-6764 GCA_040080875.1 Pirellula sp. | reverse complement strand
AGATAGGGCTCGTGGCTGAGCGAGACAGTGGAGCCCTGGCGTTTTCGATTTCCAACAAATTGAATTCCATAAAGGCCAAAAATTCCCGAAAGATCACTTAACAGGACGCCGTGTCAGTTGAGTATCTTTATAAAAAATGAACGTGCTTACTGGAAATGAACCAGTGGATTTCTCTTATTCGGGACCAGAATCACCAACTACTTAGCTCGGAAAATCGGATGAACGCACCCATCGCTCACACTCAATTGCGTCAACTTCTCTGGCTGCTGATCGCTTTTGCGTATGCCGCCAGTGGCAAAAATGTCGCCCTCGCTCAACAGCGATATCAGGCAATGTCGTTGAGTTTTTTGACTGAACTGCCGGAACGTGATGGGAATAACGTTCCGTTTGCTTCGCAGCAGAAGCCGAACAAAGGCGAGTTGAAAGTCTCAAGCGAAGCCAGAATCACGCCTCCGTTTGCCTACGAGCGGTCCGATCAATACGTAGCTCCCGATTTCGAGGCGTTCTTTCCGGATGATCCAGAAGGCGGAAAACAGCTCGATGCTTTATTTAGTGGCTCATTGGGCGGACATCACAAACCGGAAGATGTCTTGGCTGCGATCCGGCAAGGGCTCAGGCACACTCAGGTCTACCACAGCCAAGTGTTTGCACAGGTCGGGGGATTCGTTTGGGGAGTCAGAGAACAGAATCCGCAAGCGATTGAGTTGCTATATCACGCGTCGGACACGCGCGGACCGCTCTCGTACGATGGGATGTACTACGGATTGACAGTACTAAAAAATCGTCCCTCGAATGTCGTGCGGACGCTCATCAACAACTACGACTTCTTCACTGGCGAACTAAGGCATCGAATCGGTTGGGGGCTGGAGACCTATGGCAATACTGCGCAATTCGCAGCCGAATTGGACAAGTTGCTGGAGCAACAGGAGTCGCTCGATGACAACGCTATCATCGCTGCGCTCGGCCTATACGAAAAAGCGGCTGGCAAGCCATTCTCCAAAATCGAAGCTCTTGCAGACCGCGGGCGGTTTGTGTTTGGGTTTACGCATCAGGACGCCCCAAGCGATCAGGAGCTACGTGAACATCTCGGGCGCTGTGTTGATCCGAAGTCGATCCTGTCGTTTGTTACGAGAATCGATCAGGGGAATCGCGTAGGAGTTTGCTTGCTACAAGGCATTGGTTCGCGAGATCAATTGCTAAAGGCACTGAATGCCGATCCCAGAAGCGAGATAGTGTTCAGTGAAACTTTTTCTTCCATGGTGTTGATGAATCGGCAGCTCCGTGAGTTTGCTGAGTACTTGCCTGACGGTCTGCCGAGGGGAGCCAAGCCGCCTTATGCACCTCCGCCAGTGAATGAGTCCTTCGCATTCAACGCCACCGATGGCTATCGTCCACCAGACTACGAGAACTTCTTCCCTATCGATGAGGCCGCCGGCAAAAAGCTCGACGAGCTTTACAAAAACCGCGAGACCACCGAACTGACCGCAAGAAAACAACTAGAAATCTTTCGTGCTGGGCTCAAGACGGCAAACGACTGCATGAAAATGTGTGGATGGATAGCATCGATCGCAGGCTGGCCGGAAGATCCGTTCGCCAAGGAGATCTTTTATCACGCCGCAGATCCGAAGTCGCCGGCAACACTCAGGCACGGGGCGATTTATTTTGGCTTAAGCGGCAACTGGGAAATGCCAGCAAATGTGCTGCAACTATTTGCTGAGATACTCATCCACGCACCATCTGATCCGGTGTATACACGCGAAACAAGCGGTCGAATCACGTGGTCTTTGACAACCGAAGAACAGAAGAGAGTCTTTGCGGCCCATCTCGACAAAGCGCTGGAGAAGCACGATGAACTTACGCCGGACAAGCTTGTCGAGCTGACTGCAATCTATGAGCAATTGACCAAGCGCAAGCCATCCAATTTCGAGAAGTTTGCCGATGCTGGGACGTTTGTAGTTGCGTTTCGCCATCGTGATAAAGATTCGCCTGAAGCCATGTCGGAGTTTTGCCAGACGCAATTCCATGAAAAACCATACGTGGAGAAATATGTCATTGGCGCAGGAGGCAAGATCAAGGCTGCGGCAGCCGTGATCGTTAAAGGCCAACGTGGCATTCAACAGTGCGTTGAAGATTTGAAAAAGGATCAACGCATTCAATTTGGCTTTGCTGGAGCAATTTCCCAACTCATGCAAATGCCGGAATGGAAAACTGCGTTGGAAGGCAAAACGGCAATCGAGGAATTGCCTAACAACTACGTCGAAGCATTCGAGCAGCTTTATCGAACGCTGGGTAATGACTACGCTCACTTTGAAATCAAACAGATCGACTGGAAAGCAGTCGGCGACGAGTTGTTGCCTCGCAGCAAAACGCTCAAGACACGTGACGATTTCTGTCTGCTGTGTCAGGAATTGGTAGCTAGGCTTGAAGACAGTCACGCTTACCTGATACCAGGCAAGCTACAGCCCGCACCTGTGACTGTGCCACTCTTTGATCCCGGTTTCGCTTGCTTATTAGACGCTGACCAGCGGTTGATCGTCTATCATGTTGACCCGCAGTCCTCAGCGCAACAGGCTGGCTTGAAAGTCGGCAGCGTCGTCACGCACGTTGGCGGAATCGAAGCTGGCAAAGTGATGAATCGAATCATGACGCAAACCAAACGCTACGCAGGTTACTCAAGCGATCGTTACTTGAAATACCATGCGGCTCAATGGCTGGGTCGGCAGATGGAAAAAGGCGCGCCGGTCACTTTGCGAGTGATCGAACCAGACGGCAACGAGAAGGAGCTGAAAACGAACGCTGAAAGTGGCCTTCGGTACCTGCCAAGATTGCCAGTTCCCATAGGGAGCATTGAAGACTCCGCTAGTATCGATTGGACGCGTTTGGACGAAAAGACAGGATACATTTTCATTCGTCAACTCCGCGATGATTTGATCACTCAATTGGATGCTGCTGTCAAAGAATTGGGTGACTGCAAAAGCTTGATCATCGATGTGCGCGGCAACAGTGGCGGTGGATTCGACGCAACTCGATCATTTCGAAACTTTGATGCGTCGGACAACGCCGAACCGGATCGACCCAAGTTCGCTGGTCCGATCGTTGTCTTAATCGACTCGCATTGCATCAGTGCTGGTGAAGGCTGGGTGAGTTGGTTTCGCGCGAATGGACGTGCCAAATTCTTCGGCTCCACAACCGCGGGTGCCTCATCTCGAAAGAACACCGTCGACATTCTCGGCGGCGCATACCGCGTGATCTACAGCGTCAAAGCGTATCGAGGGTTCCTGGATCGCCCCATCGAACGAATAGGAATCGAGCCGGATGTCGTCGTCCATCACACGGCGGAGTCAATCGCCAACGGCAAAGATGAAGTGTTCGAAGCAGCTCGCAGTTATCTTTTCAAACCGAAGGGGTAGATTCGTTCGCAAGTTTCCGCAGAAGGCCGCGTGCAGCTCACGAGGATTCGCCCAAGCATGGGGGAATGATCTGGCTGCGATCTCGAAACCCAGAGAAGGTACGAGCATCTCGTTAGCGTTAAAAATTTAGCGACCTGGTCTTGCAAGCAGAACACATAGCGTTAAGATATTAACGCAATGCTGTTTGACGAACTTCGTACCCAATGTGGTACAGGACTCACTTGCTGGAGGAACTGCTATGCCGGAATCGTCCGAACTCAGTCGACGAGAGCGACAGATCATGGATGCGGTCTTCGCGTTGGGAGAAGCGACCGTCAATGAGGTCGTGCAAGCCATTCCGTCGCCACCGACCGCGATGTCCGTGCGGCGTTTGATGCACATTCTTGAGGAGAAGGGATATCTTCGACGAAAGCCAGGCGGTAGAGAAGTGATCTATGCGCCTCGGGAATCAAAGGGCAAGGCTGGCCGCAACGCTCTGGAAAATGTCCTGGAGACTTTTTTTGGCGGATCGCTGGAAGAAGCGTTGGCCGCACATTTCCACTCGCGTAAAGACCAGGTTACCGCGGAAGAGCGAGAGCGACTAATAGCCTTGATCGAGCAAACTAAGAAAGAGGGGCGTTGAAATGAACCGCACTCTTACACCATTGGTTTTTGCTTTAGGAACTTCGAGCTTACTGCTGATGGATTCCGCTATCAAGGGTAGCGTGATTCTTCTTGGTGCGGCTTGTTTGGCTGTCATGCTGAAACGTGATTCGGCCGCGATGCGCCACCTGGTTTGGCTGGTGGCCATCGTTGCAATGCTTGTCCTCCCCGTTTTCTCACTGGTGTTACCACAATGGCAGGTGCTTCCCGCGTGGGCAGCGATTTCGCAAAGTTCACCTGCAATCGAAATGCCGACACAGGCAGTGGAGTTTCCCTCGCCTTTGGAGGTACCGGCGGCCGAGTCACCCGAGCAATTCATTTCAGGTGACTTCGATTCGCGACCCGCAACTCAGGCACAGCAGAGGCTGGATGCAACACAGAATAAAGCTGGTGTAGCGCAAATGCCCGATGATGCCAGTTGGAGCTGGCTGAACATTTTGCCGATTCTGTGGTCGTTTGGATTTGGTATCTTGTTATTACGTTTGATGGCTGCTCGGTGGATGTTGTGGAGCAACCAGCAGCGAGCCATTGTGATCGCCGAATCGGGTTGCCCGGTCGATGCTCGGAAACCAATGCGACATGAATCCGATGACGCGATTGTTGCGTCGTTCGAAACTGCACACCGACAGCTTGGCATCCGTCAGCGAGTTCAGTTGTTGATCGATTCGAAACGCACGATTCCCGTGGTCTGGGGTATTGTCCGGTTTCGTTTGATGTTGCCGGAGTCGGCGCGACAGTGGAGTAGTGAGCAGCTTCGATCTGTGCTGCTGCATGAGCTAGCTCACATCAAGCGCCGTGACACGATCGTGCAACTGCTAGCCCAGGTCGCGTGTGCTCTGCACTGGTTTAATCCCTTGGTGTGGTTCGCTGCTTGGCGATTGCATGTGGAACGCGAGCGAGCCTGCGATGATCTCGTGCTGGCACAGGGTGTGCGAGCTTCGGCGTATGCGGAGCATCTTCTCAACGTGGCAACCAAACTAGCCGTCACTCGCTGGACATCGGCTTGCGGACTGGCCATGGCGAGCCATTCCCCGCTCGAACGCCGCTTGCAGGCCATTCTCAGCAATCGACTCAACCGCCGCAAAGTACCGGTTGTCGCGGGGATGATTGGACTACTGATCGGAGCTGGAATTGCTATCCCGATTTCCATGCTTCGCGCAGCCCCACAGGTGCGCGTAGAACTAGCTCAAAACTCGGAGACCAGCGTGAAACTTCAATCCGATACTGTTGCAAGGCTCAAGTGGGGCGAGCCGGTGAATGGTCTTCGCATGGCGCTCGCGTGGCCACCGATTTTCGATGACGCCGCACTCGGCAAGAAGCCGCACTTCCAACTCGTTGTGCAAAACGTGTCGGAGAAAGAGATTCATTTCCTCGCGAGCGACGATGCACCGAATCCACGCGAACTCAACTTCCGCGCAGACAACCGCACGGTGCTCGTGCTCACCGACAAGGATACGGAACAGGCTGAGTGGCATCTCCAGCCGGGTCACTGCGGCGTGCTGCGGATGTTCACAAAGGAAGGACGCGATGATGACGGGAAGACCGTGAGCGCCGGCATCGAAGGCGATTTGAGCAAGATTGACCGCAATCATGCTGTCGCGGAAATGGAGATCGCGAAAGCACCTACGGGTGCCTGGACTGGTAAGCTCATCACCGGAAAGACTCGCGGCTCGGCAGATGTCGTTGCAGCGCCCACACCGATGCACAAAGACGCGAAGGCGCATTACGAAGTCTGGCAGCGTTACGCCCGAACGAATGGCGACATTCCCGGCGCGCTCGTTGGCGAGCTTGCGGCGACAGTGAAGCAGTTCATTAAGTACAACCCGACTTGGGAGACCGTGCCAAAGCTCAATGCGATTCTTCCGCGGCTCGACGCAACGCACGACTGGAAGTCGGCTGATGCAATCGCGCTGCTTGATGAAGTGGCGGGCATTCAGGATTCGCCACTCAGTCCGGCACCGTGGAAGGGAACGAGGGACACGATTCGTCATGGCGACGCGCTGCCGAAAAAGTACGCCGACGTGCGGTGGGGCGAAGAGCAACCGAGTGGTCTGCGCGCGGCGTGGGTGCTGGAGCCGAGCATGGCAGAGCATCGCATCGGCACGGCGATGAAAGCGCGGCTGCTCGTGCAGAATTCGGGGCAAGTACCAGTGATGGTCCAGGTGCCGACGTGGCATCAGGGCGCGGTCAAGGCGATTGACGCGAAGGGTGCGGAGGTTCAAGCCTCCGGCCTCAGTTGGACGACAATGGCACTGCTTCATACCGTTCGCTTAGGGCCGGGCGCGTATATCGAAATCAACACACCCGGCGTTGGCTTTGGTCCGCGTGCGGGCATGGGCCCGTGGGCCGGACCGCGTGTCGGCTCGAATGTGCTTGCGAAGCCCGACGACGAATTGACGTTGACGTACAGCCCCGTACCGCTCGACGGAAGCGAGGTCGGAGTCAGCGAAGACGACCCGCATGTCTCCGGGCCAGGTTGGTGGCTGGCTCACATCAAAACGCGACTCAACCGCGAACTCCCATTGCCCGCGGATGCCGCCGAACGCACACGATTGCTGGATCGCGCTGTCCGAGAGCTTTTCGCCACCGCTCCGACTGCGGAAGAAACCGAAGCGTTCATCGCTGCCAAAACTCCGGAGGCGCTCGACGCACTGGCCAAGCGTCTTGCCACGCGTGGCGATGTCGTTTCGTTCAGCGGCAAACTGCCTACCG
>JBEBHM010000488.1:0-6768 GCA_040080875.1 Pirellula sp. | reverse complement strand
GATTTGTCGAGCGAAGCCAACCAAGACTGGGCAGCTGCAGTCACATGTGCGCTGTTTCGCCCAGACAATTCAATTCGGGCTCGATGGCGGACACGGTCATCAAGGCTCTTGAGTTGACCGAGCAACGCATCGATGGACTGTCCAGCGATTTTTGCTGGCAACACGAGATCGCGACTTTCGTGGCGAACGCGATAAACGCGACCGTGATCCTTATCGCGGCTTGGGTCTCTCAAATTGTGTTGCATATGCCCGATGATCGGATTGTGCCAATCGGTGAAGTAGATCGAACCGTCCGGTGCGACTTCAATATCGGAAGGACGGAAATTGGGGTCGGACGAAAATACGATTGGCTCTACTTCCGTCGCGGTGAAGCTCGAACCCTTTTGTTCGAGTTTGTATTGCAGGATACCTTGAAAGCCGATGACGTTGAGCACCAACAAATTCCCTCGCAACTCCTCAGGGAAATGGCTACTGCTCAAGACTTCGACACCCGCACAAGGACGAGTGCGTTCTTTGTACACCTGTGGCGGACGACCATGCTTTTGTGGATAGTCCAAGTCGCCTGAAAACAAGAGCGCGTGATACGGCTGAGCACCTGTCCCATCATAAACAAAGTCTTGCCCCCATCGTTCGAATGCGTGTCCATGTGGGTTAGCGAATCCGAACGAAACGTAGACATCAAATTTTTGCGTTCTTGGCTCATAGCGAAAAACCGCGCCGTTTGCAACGCGACGCGGAGCACCCCATGGTGTCTCTACTTGCGTGTGATGAAACGTTCCTTCCTGGAAATAGACCGCCCCGCCTCCGTCGAGCGCAAAGCTATTAGATGTATGGTGAGTATCGGCCGTGTCGAGTCCATGAATGAGCCGCTCTTTGACGTCATACTTATCATCTCCGTTGTTGTCCTTGAGGAATAGGAGATCCGGTCCTTGAGCGACCAACACACCTCCATTCCAAAATTCGAAGCCGGTTGGATTGTGAATGTCGCCAGCGAAAGTCTTGCACGTGTCCGCTTTACCGTCCCCGTTCGTGTCTTCCAAGATCAACAGTTTGTCGGCCATTGGCTCGGTCGGTTTCCAGTGCGGATACGTTGGCCAGACAGCCACCCACAAGCGACCTTTGGTGTCGAATGCCATTTGGACGGGGTTTACTAGCTCTGGAAACTTGGACTCCTCAGCAAAGAGTTCGACTTTCATGTTCTTGTGAACGGTCATGGTCGAAATCGATTGTTCGCCCGTCAAGAATTCGTGTTTGCCCCCTTCGAGCAGTCCAGGTTTGTTCGAGATGACGGAGATTAGCTCAGGAACATTCGAGTCGTCCGCGATGACCTTTTTGCCTTGTGCGGCTGCCCAAATAACCTTGTCGCGATTGGAGGTCTTTACATCGAGAATATCCAGTTCGCGTTGACCAACCGAATAGTTGGACAACCCATCGCCGTACCCGCCCGGGCCTTCGGAAAACTTGAGAAAGGCCCGTTCGCCATACGTAGAATAACCGTCGGTCACGCGATAGCGATTGTACCAATAGAAGCTCTTGTCGTTGACCGCTTTCCTAAGTTCATCGGAGACGGTGACTTTCTTTCCACTGCTAAAAAGCCCCTTATCGCACGCCGATGCAATTGCCATATCACCTTGCGAATTCTGATGAATGCCATTGATGGTCATGGACCTGCCGATGGCTTTGTCACCTTGGGTGGTCGAGAAGATATCGACAAATGTCACGTTTTTGGCTTTGGCAACCGCAGCCATGACATCTGTATACTTGCGGAGCATTTGATTGCGAGCAACGACATACTCTTTGGTTGGAAGATTGGGTTCTTGAATGTACTCATGGGCAATCGGTGAGAATAGAACGAGTCGTGGAGCTGATTTGCCGTTGTAATTCTTGGACAAAACGTGGTCTATGAACGCTTCGCAGTTGGACTGGAAGGCTGACAAGCCTGCGTCTCCTGCAAAGGACTCGTTATAACCATAGAATGCGAAAATCACGTCGGCCTTGGTGTTGGTTAATTCGAAGCGATTCTCTCGCACTTTGCCCGCATCCCTTGGTGAAAGCTTTGCTGGCTGAGGACAGGGTGCCGCGCCAGACAGCCATTCGTCGAACGAGCCGAAGTCCATCGAACGGAGACGTTTGTTCTTGTTCTTAAATCCATCGATTTCATCACCGCTATAGCCCAGGTTTCGAACAACTAGTTCAAGCTCGGGGAAACGAGCGTGAAGCGTAGACTCGAGGGAACCATAATGCTGCATTCTTTCGGCAAGCGTTCCGCCGACGATGCATATATGCTCACCTTTTTTAAGTTCAAAATCGGCAAAGAGCGACACACATGAAATCAAGACAAAGAAGAGGGCAATCAACTGAAGCTTCATCGGGAGAATCCTAGTGGCGAGATGGGAGTTGCGAGGTCGAAGCGGAAAACCCGTTTGGTATGGAGTCGACATTCTAGCCTTGTTTTTGGCAGAACTCCATCATGGGTGGTTACATTTACATTCGTAGGTTCGTATCTCCGAGGCGGACTTATTTTCCGTCGAAACCCTAATTTCCCGCAGGAGTTCACATTCCAAACCCCTCGTTGCGATTTCAAGGCTACAAACTGGGGCTGTGGAGGTTGTGAAACCTCCTAGATCGCAGAGATCTTTAACAAGATCCACTACTTTCAACATTGCGCCGAATTGGAATCTAAAAAGCGAGATTACGCTGATATCGAATTACAGCGTCGCGGAGCGACCCTGCCACGCAAGAGCAACCCTTCCAAGCAAATCCAGCGTCGCGGAGCGACCCTGCAACGCAAGAGCGACCCTGCAACGCGAGGACCGAATTTCGGTCGGTCGGTCTAAGCAACCGGTTGAGCCATCGAACGATTGAATCATACTTAGCTCTTGCCGATTCGCCCCATCCACTTCATGAGAGATCCATCATGTTTCGTTTCCTGCTGGCCATCGCATGTTTCGCCGCGTTTCCCCAATTAGGACGATGTACGGATCTCTCGTACTTTTTGCCCGCCGATGCAACGTACGATCCTGCAATTCCAACTCCTAAAGAATTCCTAGGGTTCGAAATCGGTGAAAAACATTTGCAACATTTTCAGTTGCATGCCTACCTAAAAGCGATATCCAAATCCAAGCGTGCAAGCCTCATCGAATATGCCCACTCCCATGGAGGCCGACCATTGCTTCTGTTGAGTATTACTTCGCCCAAGAACCATAGGCAGCTCGACCGGATTCGCGAAACGCATCTCCAGTTAGCCGATCCAGAGTGTTCACACGAAGTCGACACGAAGAAAGTCCCGGCGGTTGTTTGGATGGGATACGGAGTTCACGGCAATGAACCGAGCGCATCCAATGCCGCTGCGCTCGTCGCGTACCATCTTCTGGCTTGCCAGGACGAGTCGATTAAGCAGCTTCTTGAGGAAACGATTATCCTCTTAGACCCCTGCCTTAACCCCGACGGCTTTGATCGATTCTCGCACTGGGCCAATAACAACACTGGCGTAATTGCCAACTCAGACCCTCAACATCGCGAGCATCGCGAGCTGTCACCCTCTGCGCGGACTAACCACTACTGGTTTGACTTGAATCGAGATTGGTTGCCCGCCCAGCACCCTGAGAGTCAAGGCAGGCTCGCGTTGTATCGAAAGTGGATGCCCAATGTTGTCCTGGACTTCCACGAGATGGGGACAGATGCAAGCTATTTTTTTCAACCAGGAGTCCCGTCGCGTTCTCACCCTCTCACCCCAAAACGCAATTTGGAATTGACTCGTGAATTCGCCAAGTACCATGCGCGAGCCCTAGACAAGATCGGCTCCCTTTACTTCACTGAAGAACGCTTTGACGATTTTTACATGGGCAAGGGATCAACCTATCCGGATCTCCATGGAGCGGTTGGTATCTTGTTTGAACAAGCGAGTGCGCGAGGCAAACAACAGGATTCGATCAACGGATTGTTAACATTCCCGTTTGCCATCCGCAATCAGGTCACCACTTCCCTTTCAAGCTTGAAAGCTACAAGCTCAAATCGGGGCGCATTGAATGATCATCTTCGAGATTTTTATCGCGATTCGCTTGCGCTCGGACGCAACGCACCCGTGCAGGGTTACGTGTTTTCTGCAGGCGGCAATCGAGGGCTTGCAAACGAGTTCATTCGACTGATGGGCCGACACCGAATCCAGGTTCATGCGTTGGCCAAAGACCTGACGATCGGTTCACAACGATTCGATCAAGCAACTTCCTATGTCATTCCAGCTGCACAGAGAGAATACCGATTTTTGCTGGCTGCCACCGAGGTGCGCAAAGAGTTCAAGGACAAAGTCTTTTACGATATCACCGCTTGGTCAATGCCTCTGGCATTTGGATTGCATTGGGCTGAAGTGGAAACTACCCTTTCCGTCGATGTCCTCGGCGCAGAAGTCGATGGAAACGTGTCAGAACCTCGCAGGTTTGAATCATCGGATGACGATTACGCTTACTTGTTGGACTGGAACGATCTGCATGCACCTCGGTCTTTGCGGCGTTTGTTGGAGAGTGGCATCGGAGTCAAAGCTGCCCAGCAACCCTTCAAGATGCATCTGAGTGATCGCGAGCAGTCATTTTTCGCGGGCACTCTCATGGTTCATCTGGGAAGTCAACCTAATGCAGCCCACAAGATTCATGAGATACTTCGGACAGCCGTCGAGCAGGACGACCTTAGGATACAGTCAGTAAAGACAGGACTCACGCCAGTCGGAATTGACCTGGGAAGCAGTGCCTTTGCAAAGATCGAATTGCCGAAAGTCATGTTGGTTGTAGGCAATGGTGTGAACGACTATGAAGCTGGAGAAGTTTGGCATTTATTTGATCGCCGCTTGGGTATGCCAGTCTCGTTGGTGGACTCGCACGCGATTTCGACTTCGGATCTGGATCGCTATACGACCATCGTGATGGTCAGTGGAACATACGCTCAAGTTTCGGCAGGAGCAGTCGAAAAAATTGCGAGTTGGTTACGGCGTGGCGGTACCCTCATTTCGCTAGGGTCCAATGCACGTTGGCTCAAAAGTCAGAAGATATCCTCACTCGAGATCCGCGAGCCGCTTGCCAAGGAACGAACGGCACGGATGCCCTACTCGGAGGCTGAGGATCAAGCGGCTCTTCAAAAAATCGAGGGGACAATTTTTCAGACACAATTGGATCCAACGCACCCTCTTACTTTTGGCATTCGCTCTGCAACCTTGCCAGTCTTTCGAGACCAAACCATGTTCCTTGAGCCTTCTGCAAACCCATTCTCAACTCCAGCTGTATACAGCGACAAGAATCCACTCCTAAGTGGTTACGCTTCCGATGAGAACATTCGCTTGGCAGCAGGCAGCGCGGCGGTGGTTGTGAAGGCCGAGGGAGCCGGGCGAGTGATCGCCATCCCCAACAACCCAGTTTTTCGAGGATTTTGGTTTGGCTCGGAACGGCTGTTGGTCAACAGCATCTTTTTTGGTCCGACCGTTCGGGAACCATAAATAGGAAACGCTCGAACAATTCGGAGAATTGTGCAACAGTCGCACGATTCTCCGAATCGTGAATCTATCTAATCACCAACGATCATTCAAATATTTTCTTCTCGGATCCAGCGACCGATCCTTGGCCAACCCATCCATCGTTTTCTTTCTAGCTAGCTACCAGCCGCTAGCAATGCAGAGCCCATGGTGACTCCTGGAGCAGGCAACGTGCTGTGACCTCGCAAGTAGATGTCGATCGTTCGAGCGGCACCTCGGCCTTCGTTGATAGCCCATACCACCAGGGATTGACCTCGTCGGCAGTCACCGGCTGCAAAAACACCTTTAACGTTCGTGGTGAACTTGCCATGTTCGGCCTTGTAGTTGCTTCTCGGATCGTTTTCAATTCCGAGAATCTCCGACACATAGTGTTCGGGGCCCAAGAAACCCATTGCCAGTAGAACCAGATCTGCACCAATGACTTCTTCGCTTCCGGCCACTTCTTCCATCGTGACTTTGCCGTCTTTCTTGCCCCATCGAACACGAATGGTTTTGATGCCAGTAACATTCCCATGGCCATCGTCGATAAACTCTTTGCTCAAAATACAATACTCGCGAGGATCGCGGCCAAATTTTACTTCGGCTTCTTCATGACCATAATCGACCCGGAAGACGCGAGGCCACTGCGGCCATGGGTTGTCGATCGAGCGATCCGGTGGAGGCTGATCCAACAATTCGAAGTTTATTAGCTGTTTGCAACCATGCCGCAAGCTCGTGCCAATGCAGTCACACCCTGTATCACCGCCTCCAATGACGACCACGCGTTTGCCTTTGGCCGATATGAATTTTCCATCCGCATGATGGCTGTCGAGCAGGCTAGATGTATTGGCCGTAAGGAATTCCATCGCAAAATGGACTCCTTGGAGATGGCGACCAGGGATAGGCAAATCGCGTGGCTTGGTCGCGCCGGTGGCGAGTAACAATGCATGATTCTTGGCCATCAACTGTTTTGCATCGACGTTGCGCCCAACATCCGCTTTCGTTACAAACTTGACTCCCTCTGCGGACATTAAATCCAATCGCCGCTGAACGACCCCTTTGTCAAGTTTCATATTGGGGATTCCATAGGTCAACAATCCGCCGATACGATCGGCTCGCTCGTAGACCGTCACCATATGTCCAACTTTATTGAGTTGGTCAGCTGCAGCCAAACCGGCTGGGCCACTACCGATGATGGCAACATTCTTTCCGGATCGTGCTTCTGGTGGGCAAGGTATTACCCAGCCATGTTCGAATGCACGGTCGATGAT
>JBEBHM010000487.1:0-6784 GCA_040080875.1 Pirellula sp. | reverse complement strand
ATCATTCACAGGATCAATCGTAATGGTAACCGTGCTGGTCGATTGCTTGGGATCCGGCACAACGGATCCTGCCACGTTCGAATAGGAAACACCGTCGTCTTCGATATCGAGTTTGATAAAGACGTTGTTGCCGAAGAGGCGATTGAAGTTGCTAGCGGGAGTATAAGTGATGGTGTTGTTGCTCAGCGAAAGGCTCTCGCCTAAACGAGGTGCGACGGACGCTCCACTTGCATTGATTAACTGAACAGTCCGGATTCGCAGATTTTGGCTGGCTTCGTTGGCAATAGGCAATCCCGTTGGAGCAACGGTGGTGACCCCGCCAAAATCGTTGCTGGTGAAAACACTGCCCGGCCAAATTTGGACCACATCCTCGTTGATCGTGATGGAATCATCGTTCGCCTTGGGGATATCGTTGATCGGGCTAACGGTCAGGGTCACCGTCGCGGATCGATTGCCGACCATGCGTGGATCGGTGACTTGATAAACAAACGTCTCCGTTCCAAAAAAATCTCGGTCAGGAGTGTAGACAAACGCGCCATTTGCCTGCAGTACGATCACGCCGTTGGCCGGTGCGACCGTCGGCTGTATTCCCGGCACATTGGGATCGAAATCGAAAACGGTGAACGTCGCGCTATCAGCATCGCTGTCATTGGCGAGGACCCCATCCGCAGCGGTTACGCTTAAGACCCCATCCTCATCAATTCGATACAAGCCGATGTTGGCAGGGGACGGATCGTCGACGGCTACTGGAGGTGCGCCCGGAAGGATTTCGATGACATGATCCTCCACTTCGCCACCCAGGGCTAATCCCACTGTTGGCAGTCCACCGGTTGAACTCAAACGGAATCTCGCCGTGGTGTAGCCCGATACCGCATTCGTCGGCGTTACCACACTGAAGGTTTTGACTCCAGAAACAACTGGTTCTGCCCGGACAATTTGCTCGCCAGAATCGTCGAAATCATTGTCAGCATTCCAGTCGATCCAAGCATCAAGGAATCCGGACCCTGTCGCCGTTACCGATATCTGAACCGGCGGTGTTTGGGCATTGAACAAACCGTTGAACCGAACTCCGTCTTCGTCATCTGCGTTCACGTTGATAGCGTTGTTGACAACGGTTGCCTGAGGCAGCCGCAGCCTGCCAGCGATGATTGCGTTGTTGATCGCACCAGCAACACCGGAAGCAAAACTTGCCTGAGTTGCCGCCGAGATATCGATGATCAAAGCGGTGTTTCCAGCGACCAACGAAATCGGGTTGACCGTGTTGATGACTTGGAATGTGACGGTATTGCCCGACCCATCTTGAATCGTAAGCGTCTGGCCCTGTGCCAGACCGGCCACGCTCGCAGGCACGACTAGGCTAACAGCCCCGGTGGCTACGCGTTGGACGAAACCGCCGCTCGCACTTACGTCGTACGTATGTCCGGTTGTGCCACCGAGGGAGATCACATTACCCTTGACGATGCTATGCATGCCGAACAAGTTGCCCGCCAGAATCGAGGTCAAAATCGCTTGCTGCAATTTGAGCGCCGCCCTCGCGGCTAAGGTTTCACCCGTCAAATCGACGGGCACGATTCCGACAGGGACCGCGGGTTGTGTATTGTCCGTGAATTGATAGATCACCGTATTGTTGACATTGTCGGTGATCGACACGCGTCGACCAAGCATTGCAGGTGTAGGAGCCGAAACACTTAATTGACCCGGTCCCCGATTGGAAAGCGAAAGCGGCATCCCACCTGTGATCGCAAAGGCAGAATCGAAATCGTCGGCATCAGCACCCACGCTGGGCACGCCATCTGCGTCAGCATCGGCAAACTGCCCCAGTGCAACCGAAGGCACATCGTCTGGGTACAACGCATGACGTACGCCGTTGTTCGCCTCAAGCGTATTGCTGGAAAACTCGCCTGAGGATCGTTCGATCGCATCCCCATAATCGACGACTGCGTCCGGCATCACGATAGTGAACTGCGTGAGCGAATTGAGCGCACGATTTGCCTGCAATCGATTTGCGGCTAGGTCGGTGATCGGCGGAATCATTCGAATTCCGAGTTGTGTCGTTGGGCGGATACCCTCAACGATGAGAAGTCCATCACCGAGCACGTTGATGCGAACACCCATTCCAACCGAACTGAGCGCTTTGTAAATCTGCCCCCCCATCATTGCGGTTGTGAAGTTCGAGCTTCGAGTAAACGGTATTGGGATGATGCCATTGGCTGGTGGTGCAGAACCAACTTCGTCATACTCGAGAGTAAATGGCGTACCATTGGTCGTAAACAATTTGAGCTGGGTACCGTCGGTCACGTTGGCCCCATCTGGAGCATCGATGCGAGCCGTCAATTGATTGATCAGTGTCATTTCGTAGACGCTGTCATTTCTCCAAAAGCCGGCGAGCGGTGTCAATCGAATGGTACGGCTGTTGGCACTGAATCCAAACGTGTAGTCCACGCCCGAGATGAGCGGCCGGCCATTCTCTGTCAAGATGAGCGAACGATCCGTGATCGTGTTGGGATCGGTCCCTGTGCCAGTTCGTTCATCGAGCAAGATTTCAAAGAAGTCGTAGCTTCCTGTTCGCACTCGAACAAAAGTATTGTTTTCGTCTTGATCCAATCCATTGGAATCGTTGTCGAGAGGACGTTGCAAGACCGCGACAGGTCCTGCGAAGTCCACGCGGTCGATAGCACCGCGGTCAATGAACACGTTTTGGCCTTGACCAGCTGGCGTATTCACCGCAGGATCGTCACCACGTCGCAGACCATTCACGTCGAAGCTCGGAGCGAGAATTGGACTCGTCAAGATTCCGACAGCTTCCTTGACCTGTTCGATGCTCGATCGGTTTTCCAAAGAGGCAATAGACGAATCGATGGCTTGCGATTGCGGGGCCAAGTAGAAACGATTGTTGATCGCGTCGATGAAGAGTGGATCGGTCGACGACAAATTGATCTGGAACGATTGAACCAGAATCGGAGGATTGACGTTGGTGGTATTTGTCTTGTAAATGTTGGCACCGAGTTCGGTCGACGCACTGTTTGGACTCGTGACAGAAATACCGGTTTGGAAGTTTGAAATAATATTGTTGAGCAAAGTGGGAGCTGCCCCATCCTCAACCAGGATTCCTGTACCACCCACCGCAGGTAACCCAAAGAGGGTGTTGTTTAAGACCCGAGCGACAGTAAGAGGCGGAACTCCATTGACCGACGTTGGATCGCCGCTGATTCGAATACCACCAATTCCATTGCTCGTGATCACGTTGTTCATCACCACGACGCCGGGCGCGACATTGGATGAATTAAGTGTCACAAGGTTTCGAGGAACGCCTGGGTAAGGACGAACACCCGTATTCGGCGACGCCCCTGGCTGTGCTTGGGCCGCAGCGTCGACGTTGAGCCCGTAGTCGCGTGAGTCACGCAAAACACTCGAGGAAACAATCAACTGCCCTTGTTGTCGCATGCTGTTGGAATCGCCTAAGTCCTCACCGAAGTTTACCTCGAATGGAAAGCTGATACCAAATTTTGGAGTGATCGTCGTATCCTGTCCGTATTCAATCACGGAAAGCGGCACACCGCCAGAACTGAATCCGGCAAGTCCACCGAGGACATCGGCGGAAACGTTACCATTCAATTGAATGATCACCGATCTTGGACCGGTATAGAGAGCAGTTCCGCCCTCCGTGTCGCCGCTGTTGCCTGCAGTTAAACGTAGGTTGGCTTGCGCCGTCGGACTGTTGATTGCGTCGCGAATGGCGCGGGAGATCTCAACTGCAGATGCGTTCGGCAAAATGGCGATGGCCAGATTCCCTTGCGCTACACCTCGACGAACCACGTCGCCCGGAGTCACCACATCGAATTCGAATCGTTGCGTATTGAGTCCGTCGCTCAACGTGAAGGTCGAGCCATCCACTATTTCACTCGCATCGTCGACGACGAGCGCGTACGACTTTGTCAGTCGATCATTCGTATTGAAAGTTCGACCGGAGGGGAGAAAACCGGTAACGGGATCATAAAAATAGAGGCGTCCGTCCTGACGGGTTAAGCCGTATTCGGCAGCTGTACGTAATTCGACTTGGTATGTGCCCAACTCGACTTCGTTTTGAGGTAGTGCTCCGGTCGCATAAATAGGTTCATAGTTTTGGGTTGCGGCAAAGTTGGTGCCTGCAGCCGCAGAGTTGAACACCGCTTCACCACGTTCGGCAAAACCGATAATGATATCGTCGATTTGTACGCCTTGACCTCCATTGCGTTGACCTGCAAAGGACGCCACCATGAACCGGTTAGCATCGCGAGGTCCAAAATCATCGCCGACCCGTGGACTACGAATGGTACTTGGAGCTCCAAACAGGAAGTCGGTGGAGTGGCTGAATGTCAGCGGACCCGCGTTAATGACGTCCATGCCGGGCAAGCGATCGTCATCGTGGATGAGGACTGAGTTGCCTCGCACGCGATAGGGTTCCACGTTGGTCTGCTGACCAGCAATGTTCAACCCGAGCGCCAGTCCCGTTCGCACGGCATCGCGAACTTGGATCGCGCTCATGGCATTCGTAATGAATACTGGCGTAACATTGGCGCCTGGAATTGCGGTCGTGCCGGGGCGACCAATGATGATGGCCGGGTCCGCGCCCGCGATCGCGTATGGGCTGGCTGCGGTCAATCTAACGCCGTTCTTGCGGGTTACATTGAGAACGTTTGGTGTTAGTGAACTTGTAGCGACAGTGAACGCATTGCTTGCCAAAACACTTCGTACAGCAGTTGCCAAATCGGCCGGCGTGTCGGATGCTGAGAACGGAATATTGCGAGGACCAGCGGTATTGGAGAACGTAAACACGTCGGTACCGATCGTGATCGTATCACCCGTCTTGACGCTTGGACCGCTTGGAATGTTAAGAACCAATCCAAGATCAAATTCAAAAATCTGCCGTGTGGTACTGCTGGGATCGGATATCTCAAACGTTTGCCCATCGCGAATGCGTTCACCCGGCACGGCAATCAACTCCAATCCAGCCCGTTGAACATCTCCCGTTCGGAAATCTCCACCGCTGTTGAATTCAAATCGAAGTCTGACGTCTGGCTTGCCTGCGAAAGCGGCCAAGCTCACGCGAGCTTGTCGCCACCCGGCATTATCAAACAATTCAGTCGTCAATCGCTCGCGATCGAATGCGTCACGATTTTGAGAATATGCCACATCGAATTCATCCGCACCCGCTGCACCGCGAGGTTCATCAAAATCCACTCGGTTGGCATTGTTGCGGGGCGTGTTGTTGGTCGCCAAAAGAATTTCGGTTCCATCCGCAGCCCGACCATAGACCCGGAAAGTATCCAGAGCCGCGACATTTCCATCTCCGATGGCGCTGTTGGCGTTTTCCGTATCCAATCGATAATTGAAGTAAAGATATGGCTGATCGTCAGGTGAGTAGTCTCTGAGATCTAGCAATGCACTTTCGAAAGCACCCTTGGCGCCACCCGGAGCTGAAAACGTGTTATACAGGGCCGGAACTCGATAGATGCCGGAAGCCTCACCATATTGAGCTAGCACGTTCGTAGTAGGATCTGCGTAGCCTAGCCTAATGGACGTATTGCGGGCGCCTACACTTTGAACGTCACTCGAGTTATTGAAAGCCTGAGCTCGACCATGTCCCGCCTCGGCTTCGTTGAAGTAGCTTAAATGGAACAAGTTGGAATCAGCAGATGAGAAGCTAATTCCAGTGGCACCTGAAAGTGCTTGCAACCCATCGGCAAAGGCTCTGCCCCGCGGGAAGATGTTCTGCAATTGGCCTGCGGTATCGAACGCATACAGCCGACCGGAAGTTGACACACCGAACAACAATTGGGAATAGACGATGTTGCCGTCGATCAGGCTGCGAGGCCCCGCTGTCAAACCTGTGAACGCAATCGGCGTTCCGGTTTCGGGGTCATTGATGACGGTATAGGTATTTGAAAAAACGTGACGAGAATTTGCTGCCGGAGAAATCCCCATCAACTCGCCGCGTTCGGTGACTGCATAGAGGCGCGTTCCCACCGAGGCGAGTCCGGAGACGGTTCCTAGCGCCGGCGTATAGCCAACGACATTGTTCGCTGCGTCAATGGTTCCAGGAGTTTGCACGAAGAACCCATGGGCCATGACACCGGTTCCAGCCCCCCAGCCGCGTTGGGCTGCATTCAAATTTGTGCCCCCTGGATCGCGAGCACCTCCCACTGTTCCGTCGTACGAATTGAGTCGGTAGAGAATATTCTTGTCGACTGTGGGCGCACCAACTCCGATCGCGGTCGGTGTTCCATTGACAATCCCGATAATTGGCTGGAATGTTCCACCTTGTGCGTTACGAGATGCAACTCCCCAGAAACTCGCGGCGAAAGCGCCCCCGCCAAGGTCAACTGGGAATAGCTGGGAGAAAGCCAAACCGTCGAAAAGCGTCCCGACCCCATTGTTACCACCAGCGTTCGGAACTTGAATTACTTCAAAGGTCGCCGGATTCGAATTAGGCACTTGGCGAGTGGTTGTCGTTATGAGCCCACTGTTCGCAACACCAACGGTTCCGTTTCCGAGATCCAACGATATGAACGTCCCTTGATTGCCATCCGTCAGCGCGTTGGCTGTTGCTTGTTGGTACGAAACTCCTTGACCTCCCGGCGTCACGGCAAGGTCACGCATGCTCGTATTGGCACTCAGTCTTTCGTTCTTCTGTCTCAGTACCTCCACGGTCCTGGCGGAAAGTCCAAGTGCTCCGCCACCGACCACACCTAGCGTCCCAACGTCACCAACGGCACTCCCTTCGCTCTCTGGGATGAGTCCGAAC
>JBEBHM010000486.1:0-6784 GCA_040080875.1 Pirellula sp. | reverse complement strand
TAATTAGCGCGTATCTCCTGCTGAATGCGGACGATGGCGTCGTCGGGGTCTGTGCCGACAAGGAAGCGCGCCGTCACCAGAACGCGGTCATCCTCGCTCTGGCTGTAGACATGCTCGACGCCCTCCACGCCCTTGACGATTGTCTCCAGCGGCTTGGTGATGAGTTCGACCGCGTCGCGCGCGCGCAAGCCATCGGCGCGCACGCTGATATCCACGAGAGGCACGGAGATTTGGGGCTCTTCTTCGCGTGGGATCGTGAACACCGCATTTTGATAGCTGATGGAGTGCAACCATTGCCAGACACCGATGCCGGCAATGGCAGCCAATGAGATGAGCAGCGGCAACGACGCCTCCAACCAGGTTCGTTGTGAAGCGTTAGGAAGTTTGATGACGGAATCAGACACTTGGGCCCAATCCAATCCCTCAAGTTCGGCTAATGTGCGTAGGTCGTGTATCAAATCGCCTGGCTCTTGATATCGGTCAGCCGGCTTTTTCGCCATCATCTTGCGCAGGATCGATATCAGCGAGTCACTGATGTCGGAACGAAAATAACGCGGGTCATCGGGCAACTTGGTCCCGTGCAACAAGAGTTTCTGAAGGGCGGTCCCATCGGGAAAGGGAGGGTGTCCTGTAATCAAAAAATACAGCGTGCAACCGAGTGAATAGATGTCGCTTCGGACGTCCGCGTTGCGAGGATCGTGCGCTTGTTCGGGGGAAATATAGTCAAACGTACCGAGGGTCACGCCGCTTGCAGTCAAATCGTTCGTCGACTTCTCGAGTTCCGTGTTCCGGGCAAGTCCCATGTCCACCAGCTTGGCTTGCCCCACTTGTGTCACGAGAATATTGGATGGCTTGATGTCGCGGTGGACGACTTTGCGTTCAAACGCATGTTGGAGGGCTTCGGCAACTTGACGAGTCAGCCCAACCGCATCATCAATGGAAAGTGGACCCTGCCTAACGACCAACTCTCTCAAATTCGTCCCTTCGACAAACTCAAAGACGATATAGCTCCAAAGTTCCGTCTCACCGACGTAGTAGACCCTTGCGATATGGGGATGGTCAAGTTTGGCGGCGCTTTGGGCTTCGAAGCGAAAGCGTCGCATTGCTTCTGCGCCTCGGTCAGCAATCGGAACCACCTTGATGGCAACGATACGGTCGAGCCTAAGATCGCGACCACGAAACACGGCACCCATGCCGCCGGTGCCAATCAACGACTCGATCAGGAAGTGGTCGAGTTGTTTTCCGAGCAACGAGTCGGTCGGCGAAGCGGGTTCCAAACTCGGATTCGAGCCGACCGAAGCTTGAGCCGCCGCGCTTAGTTCCAGCAGGTCACCTTGCCGGATAACGGTCTTTTCCGAATCCAACCCCGAATCGTCGTGGCGAATCAAAATGTTTTCATATGTTGATTCGATCGAACTGGCCATCGGACTACGAAGCGAGAGCGGAGGTAAACGAAAGTTAGCTAAACTACATTCTAGCCTAGACTCACCGTGAACAAGGTTCCAACCCTGAGTATCAATTCAAAAGGTATGATGTACGTTTTATTCGAAACAATCGTCCAATTCGCTAATTTCCACACCAAGAGGGCGTGCGAATGGTTTGCACAAGCAAAACGCAAAGTGACGCAGTGACTTTCCACCCCCAACTCCAGGGTTGCAGAATCGTGAAGAAAAACGCTTTTCCGACTTTTATTCGGCATGCGACAACGACGCTGTCGATTTGGTTGGCCGTGTCGTGCCTTTGTCACAGCGACGAAACAGCCAACTGGCCGCAGTGGCGAGGACCGACTGGCAATGGCATTTCGATGAGTGCCAAGCCACCTCGGGAGTGGAGCAAAACCGAAAACGTGCGATGGAAAACAGCATTGCCTGGCAAAGGGCACAGCACTCCCATCGTATGGGGCGATCGAATTTTTGTGACGACCGCAATCGCTGCAGGCACCAAGCTCAAGCCGCGGATGAGCGGTCGCCCAGGCGAACATGACAATCTACCGATCGATACGGCCTACGATTTTTCGGTGATAGCGATCGATCGAAAAAGCGGTGAAATTCTATGGCAACGAGTGGTGCATCACGAGTTGCCGCTCGAAGCGGGGCACGTGACGGGCAGTATGGCCTCGGCCTCCCCGGTAACCGATGAAGAATTGGTTTTTGCCTACTTTGGATCCTATGGGCTGCATTGTCTCGACCCGAAAGGGAACATTCGGTGGTCGAAAGATTTTGGAACGATGCATTCCAAGCACGGACATGGTGAAGGGAGTTCGCCTGCCCTCTACGGAGATACCATCTTCATCAATTGGGACCACGAAGAAGGTTCGTTCGTTGTAGCGATCAACAAGTTTACGGGCGAAGAACGCTGGCGTACCACTAGAACCGAGGATACGTCTTGGAGTTCACCCATCGTCGTGCTCAACGATTCGTTGCCTCAACTCGTGGTGTGTGGCACAAATCGAGTATGCGGCTATGACGCCAACGAAGGTAAACTGGTTTGGGAATGTGGCGGGATGTCGTCCAATGTGGTAGCAACCCCCGTCTACTCGAATGGGATCTTGTATGTTGGGAGCAGCTACGAAAAACGGATCTTGATGGCGATGAATATCCGTGGCGCGGTAGGGAACTTTACCGATTCCTCGCGAGTGAAGTGGTCGCGGACTCGCGGAACACCGTATGTGCCGTCGCTCCTTTTGTACGAAGAAGCCCTCTATTTTCTGACACACTATCAAAACATGCTAACTCGCGTGGATGGCCCGACGGGCAAGGACGCGCCAGGAGTCTTTCGCGTCGGTGGATTAGGTAATATCTATTCCTCTCCGATAGCGGCGGACGGGCATATTTACGTCACGGATTTGCAAGGCACTACCGCAGTGATTACACACTCCGAGGTGCCGCGAGTCATCGCCCTGAATCGGATCGACGAGACTGTCAGCGCGTCGCTGGTAGCTGTCAACGACGAGCTTTTCATTCGCTCCGAAACGCATCTGTTTTGTATTCGAGAAATCAAGCCATAGAAAAGTCTATATCATGAAAATCGTCGCGATCGAAACACTGGTTTGCAACGCGAAGATGCGCAATTGGGTGTTCGTAAAAGTCGTCACCGACCAAGACGGCTTGTTTGGTTGGGGCGAAGCCACGCTCGAGTGGCACACGCGCAGCGTCGTAGCGGCCATAGAGGACATTGCCCAATTGTTAATTGGACAGGATCCCACGCGAATCGAGCACCTGTGGCAGATGATGTGGCGACAACATTTTTGGCATGGTAATGGAATCGTCCGAGCTACCGCTATCGCAGGTATCGATATCGCGTTATGGGATATTTTGGGCAAATCGCTCGGTGTTCCCTGCCACAATCTTTGGGGAGGGCCGGTTCGCGATTCAATACGGATGTACTGTCATCTGGGGGGCGGGGATATGGAGAGTTTCTACGAAACGCCGGTAGAAAATGCGCAGCGATTTGCTGAACTAGCGCGGAGTGCAGTAGCCGACGGCTTCACGGCATTCAAGTCGATGGCGGTTCCACCCACCATGCCCATCGAGGGGCTCAAGCCGATCAAGGCGGCTGAAGCGTGTGTAAGAGCCATGCGAGAAGCTGTGGGAGATGAAATCGACATCATGGTGGATTGCCATGCTCGCCCATCGCCTGCCATGGGATTGCAATTCGCGAAAGCCCTTGAACCCTACGGTCTTTATTTTTTCGAAGAACCCTGTTGGCCGGAAAGCGTGCAAGGACTTGCGGCAATTGCTCGTTCCGTTTCCACACCGATTGCGACTGGCGAACGCATCACGCACTTGGCTGCCTTTCGAGATTTGTTCGCTGCCGGGGCTTGTTCCGTTTGTCAAATGGACATTACGCATTGCGGTGGATTTACGGAAGCAAGACGCATCGCAGCGATGGCCGACGCCTACCGAATCGCTCTAGCACCCCACAACCCACAAGGACCGGTGAGCACTGCGGCGTCACTCGAATTCGGCTTTTCACAACCGAGCTACATCATTTGCGAGTCGGTCCATGACGACGTCCCGTGGCGACGGGAAATCGTCCAAGAAGGCTTTGTCGTCCAAGCCAAAGGGCGGCTTGTTCACCCCAACAACCAACCTGGCCTGGGCATCTCCATCAACGAGAACGAAGTTCGCAAGCATCCCTTCCAACAGGAGGTATTGCAACGCGTGTTTTACGCAGATGGAAGCGTCGGCGATTGGTAATCGAGCGAGCGAGAATAACAACTCACTTGATAGATTTCATTCCACCGAACGGGTATAATCTGCCCGGTCGTTAATTCCCGTTACCCAACTGCCTGCGATTATCGCGGGTGGCGTTCAATCGTTTCATACGCGAGGATCCAATATGTACCGCAAATCGCTCATGGCTGGTATTGCTGCAATGGCTCTAGTTTCCGGATACGCTTCCACACACAAGGGATCGACGGCAACGGCTGCTGATGAATCCAAGAAATCGGACGTTCCCAAGGCATTAAGCTTCGAAATGAAGACGCTCGAAGGCCAGCCAGCGGATCTAAAGAAATACAAAGGCAAGGTTGTGGTATTCGTCAACGTGGCGAGCAAATGCGGGTATACCTCTCAATACGAAGGGCTCCAGAAGTTGTACGAAGCGTACAGCAGCAAGGGATTGGTCATCGTGGGCGTTCCATGCAATCAATTTGGTCAACAAGAAAAAGGTACCAGCAAGGAAATTCGCGAATTCTGCACGAACAATTACAAAGTGACGTTTGACATGACCGAAAAGGTAAACGTCAATGACGCGGGAAGCGAAAAGGCCTGCGATCTCTACGCCTATCTGACGGGACTTGAGTCCAAGCCGATAAGCAAGGGAAAGGTAAGCTGGAATTTCGAGAAATTCGTGCTCGATCGGAATGGGAATTTGATCGGAAGGTTTGCGAGCAAGACGAAGCCCGACGACGCAGAGCTGGTCAAGCTCATCGAAAAAGCGTTGGGAGAGTAGAGTAAAACGATTGTCCCAATCGTTTACCGTCCCCATGGAATGCCACGCCCGAAAGGGAAGAGGCGAAGTAGAGTAAAACGATTGTCCCAATCGTTTACTGCGCCAATTAGGTTTCACGATTCGGAGAATCGTGCGCGACGGTTGCGCAATTTCCAAATTGGAAAATCGCTAGTCCCGATCGGAATCCCGCAGGGTTTTCCTGCGGCAGTTTAGAATGCTCGCAAGACCTAACCTCTAAGGATTGGAAGCGGGTTTCTTGCTCCGGTTGGCTGGTGCCTTGGGCGTTTCCGCTTCGTCCTGCTTGCCAAATTTCGCGCGTCGGTCGCGTTCATGACGATCGGTGGAAGCGAACGTCCCTTCGCGTGCAGGTTCATGCGACTTGTCGGCCAGAAGCGTTAGCTTGCGGAGTATTTCCGGATTCGTGTTTGCAACATCCTTGGTTTCGCTTGGGTCCGAAGAAACGTTATATAGTTCCCATGCCCCAGTAGGTTTGGGCCGTACGGCTCGCCATTGGTTTTGCCGAATTGCGGACCAGCCTGCGGTTTCCCAGTAAAGAAACTCGTGCTGAGCCTGGGCATGTCCCGATGCAGTTTCGCCAATCAGCTCTGGCAGGATCGACAAGCCATCGATATCGGGAGGTAACTTGGCGCCGGTGACCTCCGCAATGGTCGGCATCACATCGGGAAAGAACCCCAGGTATTCGCTTACCCGACCAGGGGCGATTTTTCCAGGCCAATAGGCCATGAAGGGTACGCGTAAACCACCTTCATAGAGTGAACCCTTTCCACCGCGGAATTCCACGCCGGTCTTCGGGTCTTTATTGGCGTTGTGCAGGCCTCGCGGGTTTTCTTTGTCTGGAAATCGGTCTTGGCCACCGTTGTCGCCACTGAAGAAAACGAGCGTATTCTTTTCAATTCCAAGTTCCTTTAACAACGCCAAAATCTCGCCGACTTGGCGGTCCACCATGGTGACCATCGCAGCATAGCGCCGGGCCGGTTCCGACCAAGGCTTATCTTTGTAGATCGCCCACGCGGGATCTTGATCTGGAATGTCGAGGTTGGCATGCGGCGGAGTGTAAGGCAGGTAAGCGAAAAACGGATCCTTGCCATGTGCGCGAATAAACTTCATGGCCGCTTCATGAATGACGTATTGCGAGTAGGTCTTGCCATTGCTGCCACCTTGATTTCCAGAAAGCGTCACTTCCTCACTGTTGCGAATCAAATAAGGGGGGAAGAAAGTATGCGCGTGAACTTGGTCATAGTAACCGAAGAATTCATCGAACCCATGTTTCTCTGGTACTCCGGTTGAGTCCCGACCTCCGCAGCCCCACTTGCCATATCCACCCGTTGCATAACCGAGCGGTTTGAGAATCGAAGCAATGGTTTGCTCATCCGCTCGCAATGGCGTTCCTCCGCCGTTCAATCGAACCGAAGTATGTCCGCTATGTTTTCCAGTAAGCAGACAGCAGCGAGTAGGTGCACACACGGAGCCGCCAGCAAACATGTTCTTGAAAACGATTCCTCCCGCAGCCATCTTGTCTAGGTTGGGAGTCAGAATTGTTTTGCTACCCATGAACCCCGGTTCGTAGTAGCCCAGTTCGTCGTCGATGATATAGATGATGTTGGGCCGCTGATCGGCGTAGGCCACCATCGAGCCAAGAATAGCCATTACGAGCCAAAGTAGCATGGATCGAAATCGAAACATCGTCATTCTCCCTTTCAATTGGTGCACTGGCTCTACTAAATAGTACTACAGCGCAGAGTAGCGTTGAGTCTACCATTACAAAACGCCCAGCCGGTTTTGCGGAGCAAAACCGCCACATGTTGCG
>JBEBHM010000485.1:0-6787 GCA_040080875.1 Pirellula sp. | reverse complement strand
ATAGACACGTTTCCACGTTAAACGTCGGCGGTCGTCACAAACATCGGGACGTTCGATTGCCTTGTCGATTTATCGCCTCCAAGTCCACGTCGTTCTACCGCCCCATCCGGGGCTTTCGCGTGGGCTTCGCCCACCACGGTGGCTTCGCAACCGCCTAGGCATCTTCCGCCCCATTCGGGGTTAAAACCGCGGGAATGCACCTGCTCCATTCAGGGTCATGACTGTGGGAATTGCACCTGCTCCACTCGAGGTTAATACGGTGACCCAAACCGCCGAACTTCCCGGCCTGCTGGCCATATTGCGAAGAGCCAATGGATTCTGATACCGGATTGCACGAATGGCCGGATTTTATTCTGATACAGGCCTCATCGCCCAAAAAACACCTGCCGTTGCCTCCCATTTTCTATTTGGAGCTAGCTCATGCTGCGTTTATTTATTCCTCTGATAGCTGTTCTGATTGCAATCAAATTCCAGAGCTTGGGGTTTTCACAAGGCTCAGCCTTGCCTCGAAGTACGCCGGAAGCCCAAGGGGTGACGTCACTCAAGCTGCTCGAGTTCATCGAGGCTGCCGATCAACAAGTGAATTCGATGCACAGCGTCATGATTGTGCGAAACGGCTACGTGATTGCCGAAGCGTGGTGGCATCCGGAGTCCAATGAAAAAGCACATGTGCTCTGGTCGCTGAGCAAGAGTTTTACGTCGACGGCCGTTGGGCTAGCGGTCGCCGAGGGGAAGCTCTCGATCGACGATCCGGTCACAAAGTTCTTCCACAATGAGTCTCCCAAAGAACCTTCAGCCAATCTCAAGGGGATGCGAGTTCGCGATTTGCTGACCATGTCGACGGGGCATCAGGACGAAGTGAACCTCAAGAGCGAAACCGAGTGGACCAAAGCTTTCTTGGCTCATCCCGTTCCCCACAAACCAGGAACCCACTTCAAATACAATACGCCGGCTACTTACATGCAGTCGGCGATCGTTCAAAAAGTGACTGGACAAAAAGTCGTTGACTATTTGCAGTCTCGATTGTTCGATCCACTTGGAATCGACCCACCGAAATGGGACGAGAGCCCTGAGGGAATTTCGCTCGGTGGGTACGGTTTGTTTTTGCGAACAGAAGATATCGCGAAGTTTGGCCAACTCTATCTACAGAAAGGAACATGGCAAGGCAAAACGATTGTGCCAGCCAATTGGATCGACCAAGCCACCTCGAAACAGGTCTCGAACGGGAGCGATCCGAGCAAGGACTGGGATCAAGGGTATGGTTTTCAGTTTTGGCGATGCAGGCACAATGCGTTTCGTGGCGACGGCAAGGACGGGCAGTTTTGCATTGTGATCCCCGATCAAAAGGTTGTCATCGCGATTACCGCCAATACGAGTGACATGCAAGCCGAATTGAATGTCGTTTGGGACAACCTGCTGCCTGCTCTGAGCGACAAGCCGTTGCCGGAAAACAACGAAGCGCATTCCAAGTTAAAAGAGGCGATGTCGAAGCTCAAAGCGAAACGCTGATGCGGTTGCAGGAGACGCAATTGGTCCGAATTCTGCATGACGCGCAATTCTAGGCTTGGCGGCTCGGCCTGTAGCGACGTGCGGGGCTTGTCCCTTGTGAAAAAAAGGTTTGGCGCTCTAGGGATCTGCGTCTTAAGGCGCCGGTAGGTTCGAAAGTATTAAAGCGCAAGTAGTTTTCACCTGCCGCTAGTCTTAGAGCACCAAACCTGTTGCGTTCCTCAGGCACGAGGCCTTCCAACGCATCGGCTCTGTAGAGAGTCGTTAAGGCGAGCGCAGATAACTTAGTACCAGTAGCATAGGCATTCCAGCCTTTAGCACGGGTGGAGTAATTGCTAGCAATCCCAGCGACGGTTTGTAGCGTCCGCATTTTTTTCGCAGGGTAATGATGTGTGCACTTGTCGAAAGTATTTTGGATCAAGATGTGTGGCGGCATCTCATCACGATTCGTCGAAATCACATTCACCCATATTAGTCAAGGACGATCCAATGAGAAAAATTGCAACAGCATGGGGTAGATCGATGACCACCATGGCTATCTTGGCCGCCATGCCAATCCCCGCATTTGCAAGTCCGCAACAGTACGTTGATTCCAATCCCAACTTGATCTTCAGCGATCCACTGGAGTCCGTCGACCAAGCTCACTTGGTCTCGCAATCTAGCCCAACGGCCAGCGTGGAGAGTTCACTTGTTGCGGGCCCGATTCCAAACGATGCGTGTAGCGTTGACGACGGGAAGAAGAAGGCCGCAGCAGAGAAGAAGAAAAAGGAAGAGCTGAAGAAAAAGGTTGGGGGTGCTTACAAAGACCCGTTCTACCTCAACGATTTTAGCTACCTAAAAAACCCTGCTTACACGGGCTACAACCTGGGCGAGGGACTCAAGCAGCTTCCGGTCGGAGATTGCGGCAACCTTGACATCGGTGGTCAATATCGCCTGCGATATCACCACGAACAGAATATGCGAGGCTTGGGGCTGACTGGCCGCGATGACGATTTCGTTTTGGATCGAACCCGCATCTATGCCGACTATAAAATGAACAAATCCGCTCGCGTATTTGTCGAGTTTTTAGATGCTGGCAGCACGTACGAAAACTTCGCGCCTAGGCAGATCGAAGTGCAACGATTCGATGCCCAGAACTTGTTTGGTGATTTGGTGCTCGTGGATTCGGACCTGGGCAAGCTCACCGGACGAGTCGGTCGACAAGAGCTATTGTTCGGTGCACAGCGATTGCTTTCGCCTTTGGATTGGGCAAACAATCGTAGACGATTTGACGGTGGCCGTTTGACCTGGAACAACGAAGATCGGACCACCGATTTTCTGTTGGTGAGGCCAGAAAACATCAACTTCACGAAGTTCGATTCACCCAACCAGGATCAAGCCCTTTGGGGAGTTTACAATTCGAACAAGACCTTTGAAAACGGGCCTATCGATACTTATTATCTGGGCTATGAAGACACCGCCACCAATCTGCATGTGCATACCTTGGGTACGCTCATCAAAGGGGAAGCGGACGGACTTCTTTGGGACAACGAGTTTGGATACCAATTCGGTCGCAATCCAGACGGATCGGACATCTCGGCGTATTCGTTAACTTTAGGTATCGGTGCGAAATCGACGGGAAGCATGAAACCGACGATTTGGATGTACTACGATTGGGCCAGCGGCGACGATTCAGTAAACAACGGTTGGAATCATCTGTTCCCACTCGGGCACCGGTACAACGGTTTCATGGACCTTTTTGGCCGACGAAATCTGCATGACATCAATACTCTGATGACGTTCAACCCGTCCGAGAAGTTCACGGTATTGGCCTGGTATCATTACTTCTTCTTGGAGAACGGGAATCAAGGACCGTACAACATCACCTTGAGCCCGTTCAATCCTGGCGGGACCGTCGGCCATCGTGATCTTGGTCACGAAATCGACTTGCTTGGAACGTACAAACTGTCTGCTCGAAGCGACTTGGTCTTGGGCTATTCGCACTTCTTCGCGGGCAAGTACTACGATTCCAGCTTGCGAGCCAATGGATCCGCGCTGTTTAACGGCGACGCCGATTTCTTGTATTCCCAATGGCATTACAATTTCTAGCACGGTCTAGAACGACGTGTCGGGCTTGGGCGACGCGCCCGGGCTTGAGCGACGGGCCGGGCTCGTCCTGGTTTGTCGCATTAGGTTTGGCGCTCTTGTCTAGGGCTCCAAAACTATTGCGTCCCTCGGGCACAAGGCCCTCGAACGCTCGGAAACGAATGCGACAATCGATTTACTCTGTGTCGCGCGAAAATAATTGCGTTATCATTGTGCAAGCCGTGAATCATTCGGCAGATTACCGAAAAACGGCGTCCATTCTTACTCAGTCGTTTCATTGCCATTGTTTTGAATTAAGTAGGTACACTATGCGTTCCACCAGGATTGTCTTTCTTTGTTTGATTGCATCGTTGGTTGCATCGGTCGTCGGTTGTGGTTCGGGTGGCCCACAGCTTGGTCGAGTCAAGGGCAAGGTCACGGTGGACGGCAAGCCCGTGCCTCGAGCCAGCATTACCTTCTTTCCTGATTTTCAAGGCTCGACGTCGTACGGCGTGACCGACAACAACGGCAATTACGAATTGATGTTTACCGATACCGATCATGGCGCCATGGTTGGAAAGTTCCATGTTGGTATCGCTAGCAAGAAAATGGCTAGGGACGAAATGCCCGACGGAATGAAACCCGAGGAGTTCACCAAGATGAATGCCGAATTCGTGGAAATCCCAAAGAAGTATCGAGGTGAAAGGGCGTTCGAGGTCGAAGTAAAAGCGGGCAGCAACACCATCAATCTCGAAATGGACTCCAAATAGACTAGATATGTGGGTTAGGTTTCCAGCCGATGGCCATCTGTGCACGGGCCTTGCCATCAGTGCTAACCTATTACTACAGCGCAGAGTGGCGTTGAGTCTACCATTACAAAACGCCCAACCGGTTTTGCGGAGCAAAACCGCCACATGTTGCTGCACAGATTGTTAGTGGTGTTGCGAAGTCACACTGCGGCGTTTAACAACTCCGCCTTTGGCGTCAAGCACAGGCAGGGTGACGACAAAGGCTTTTGGGTCATTTCGCCGAATGATCGTTTCGAGCCGCGTTATCTCGAGTCGGGTCACCACACAAAAAAGTAACTCTTGCTCGTTTCCACTATAGCCACCGAGTGTTTTGAAGTTAGTCACACCGCGGCCTAATTCCTGGAGTATGGCGTCGCGAATTGCGTCTCGTTCGGCAGTCAGGATCATTACCCCGTTGTATGCTTCGATTCCATGCAAAAGGTAGTCGATGGTTTTCGAGGCGGCCAAGTAGGTGAGCATTGAGTAAAGGGCTGGTTCGATACCCAAAAACACTGCAGCGATCGAAAAGATTGCAACGTTGAGCACAAGAATGACTTCGCCCACGGTCGCAAAGGTTCGTGCGCTCAGAATGACAGCGAGTATTTCGGTTCCGTCGAGAACTCCGCCACTTCGAATCGCGATTCCAACTCCGGCACCAACGAAAAAACCACCAAAGACTGCTCCCAACAATTTGTCGGACGTCAAAGATGGTAACGGCAGGAACGCGATTGCAATGGCTAATCCGATGATTGCCATTCCGCTTTGGATTGCAAACATCCTACCGATGAGTCGATCGGCGCTGATCACAAAGGGGATGTTGACAACGATCAACCAGATGCCAAGCGGCACGTCGGTCAAGTTGGCCAGGAGCATCGAGATACCGGTGATCCCGCCATCGATAAAGTGATTGGGCAACAGAAAGCACTTGAGGCCAACGGCTGCCGCGATCACACCCAATATCGTGAACAAACAGTCAAGTATTTTCTTCGGCACGTGATATTAGCGACGAGTGCTAGATGCATCGCTCCGATTGGCAACTTTGCTCGGCATGAGGCTTGGCCCCGTGTAGACCATCGCTTCGCTGGTACCCGTGTATTCTTGAATTTGATTTGCAACGCTACCGGATAGGACAGGCCCGGCACCCATGAGTGTCCAGTGCTGGTGGTCGCTCCGGGCAAGAGAGAAACCGGAGTTGAGCACTGGCTGCTTCGACTTATTGTCGATGGCGATGATCGAAAGCTTGGCCGTTCCCATGGCTTTTTTGCGTTCATAGACCGTGACCTTGGGTATGCTTCCCATCAAACCAAGCGGAATTTCCGGCGAGCCAACCTGGAGGTCGGTTCGATCGGTACCGACTCCTCCAGACGCTATTTCCATCACGACATCTGCGTCGTCTGCCTTATCCATGAGCGTGCATCTGTTGGACAGTAGTTTTGATTTGGTGCTTAGCAGTACGTAATTCTTGTCCACGCAGTCCAACAAATCCGATTTTAGAAACACTTTGGCACCTGACACCGGCGAAAAATCGATCTTAGCAAGCGTTTGATCGACGGCGTTGCTGATGAGCAGCTGTTCCAACCCGGTTCGGGATGTGTCGGATTCCTTCATCGAAGCGCAACCAAAAACTGCTATCAGACAGACGACGCCAAACATGCGGTAAACCATAAGT
Organism: Pirellula sp.; assembly: GCA_040080875.1. GTDB lineage: Bacteria > Planctomycetota > Planctomycetia > Pirellulales > Pirellulaceae > JBKCUI01. The sequence continues at coordinate 760 of JBEBHM010000485.1, read as the reverse complement.
GTTTCCTTGTGTCACGCACCGCAACTCTGGCGGCAAATGAAGAATCTGGGATAGGCCCCCCCAAGTTTCGTATCGCAAGTAAGTAAGGGCATGTCAAGGGAATTAGCCGCAATCCAAAAAGTCGAAAAAAGTGGAGTTGGATCAAGTTTGCCGGATGTATGGCCGAAAACACTGGTAGCGATTTTGTGGATCGTCATTGGATCGTGGTGCTAGCATACCCGATCTTGACGTGTTATCCGGTGAACCCTACACTCGTTGGCTATTAAACCCAGTCAGCAAAACGACTTAGGTCGTACCATAGGTCCCCGGAGAATTCAGTCGTGACGAAAAAAGAGATCGTGAAAACGATTTCCGATGAGACCGGATTGAATCAACAGCAGATCAAGTCGATTGTTCAAAAGACATTCGATTCGATTGTTGCGACGTTGGTTGAAGAGGGCCGAATCGAGCTTCGCAATTTCGGAGTGTTCCAAGTTCGCCCCAGGGCAGCGCGGAAAGCCCGCAATCCAAGAACGGGACGCCAAGTGGAGGTCCCAGAAAAGTTTGTGGTGACGTTCAAACCGGGAAAGATCATGGAGCAAAAGGTGAATTCGATCGAGAGTACACCTTTGGCTCAGAAAATTCGGGATGAAGTTGCGCTGGGTAAGTTGGATGTCGAGTCGGACGATGTCGGTAGCGATGAATTGGAAACGCTGCCGGAATCATGATGATTCACCCGTCGACCAAGTAATGGTCGGACGCGGAACAGCATAAATGGGAA
>JBEBHM010000484.1:0-6788 GCA_040080875.1 Pirellula sp. | reverse complement strand
CTCGGGGCTTGGCCGCTTCGATCGCAGCATTCACAGCCGCAACATCGCCGCGAATAACTACGGTGACGTAACCGCCACCTAACTTTTCTTTGCCAACCACTTCGACGGAGGCGGCTTTGCAGGCCGTATCGATCGCTTCAAAAACCGCCGTGAAGCCTTGTGTCTCGATGAAGCCTAACGCTTGATTATTGGTATTCATGTTGGATGTTTTTTTGATTGTCGAAGTGTTGGTGGAAACGGTATCATTCGATGTGCTTTCGGAGTGAGGTCTTTTGACCACGGATTGTTCGATCAGGATATTGAATTCGTCGGGGCTTAGAATCGCCTTCAAAGCCTGTTCGTCAGGACGGTTGATGAGGCGTGTCAACGATCTTGGCGGTTGTCCATCGATCGGCGGGTGCATTTGATTGGCGATGAGCAATCCGGCTTGCAGCGCAGCTTCGACGCTGCTCGTGGAGCCAGCGATCTTGATGACCGAGCCGAGCATGTCGTTCCACTCTGCTTGAAGTATGTCAATCTGTGCGGTTTTGGACATTTGGTCCAGTGCAACCAACGCAGAAGTCCATCCCAGCGTCTCAAGGATTCCGAGCGCGTCCAATCGGTTCGACGAATGTCCGTCGCCAGACTGGATCCAATCGAGAGGGTCGGACAATGTGCTCTTGTTCATGGTTTGGAGGCCATCTCGCTGAGTGGCAAGTGGCGATAGTAGGATTCCAGGCAGTAAATCGCAAAGCAAGTAGCATAGAGTCTACCACCACCGCCGCTATGCGGGTCTTCCTCGGGCGGCCAACTGCCGCGTTCTTTGCCGGTCTTGAGTTGCATACGAGGCAATTCGGTTTTCATGGTATTGTTCCACTCGGTCCATGCTGGTCCACCGATGTGATGAATCGTTGTCGTGGCGTAGTACCAGTAATAATAGGAAATGCGATCTTGGGCAATTTCAATCGGATTGCCGAGCAAATATTCTGCTCCGCGTGCGATACGCGAATCGTTGGTTTCCCAGCCGAGATACAATCGACAGAGCATCCCTTCGGCGGTCATGGATGGAGTGGGAGTGGTATAAGATTGATACGCATATCTTTCGCCGTCCGGGTCGGAGCGATTCGATCTTCCCTGCCGTTGCACGGAGTCCAGAAATCGATGGACGCGTTCCAGGCATTCACTATCGACATCCAGACCAGCCATTCGAGCGCTGATGAGGGCCATGACATACCAACCGGTAACGCTAGTGTCTCCGCCTTCCTTGGGTTGATAGCGCCAGCCACCGTTTTTGGACTGCGATTTTTCGTTGTACTTTACCGATTTCTGGGCAGGTTCCCGCAGTGACTCGTCGCCTGTCATGCCATACAATTCACAGATAGCAATGGCCGCCTGCGCATGGGCATACGTCCTCTGATTTCCCGCCGCTTGATCCGCGAAAAACCCGTCGCGATTCTGAATTTTGATGAGAAAGTCGATTCCCTTTCGGACACGATCTTGATAGGTACCAGTCTTGTGCGTGTTGCCGGCACCCATGAACGCGAGCAAAGCCATCGCAGTTGCGGCCGGTTTATTCTCCATTGTGCCGCCGTCGGTGTAGGATCCTACGAGGCTCCATGAGCCATCGGACTTCTGATTCCTAGCAAGCCATTCCAGTCCAGCAGCAACCGCGTCTTCGGTACCTCGCGTTCCACCATAGGCTTTGAGCAAGGCTTCCTTCATTGGGCCTGTTCTACCTCGCAATCCGTTGCGAATCGGCAATTCGATCGAAATCTCAGGATTGGCGTCGAGCTTAGGTGCTATCTCCGACATCACCAAATCATTGAGCGTTGGCAGCACTTCAAGCGATGCGGCATCACTATCGACCGAGGGTTCTGGTTGAATCTGCACAACCGACATGTCGTCCGATCCGAATTCATCACTGTTACCCAAAAAAATCGAAATCGATGATTTGAGTTGGCCACTCAGAGGAATCAAGGCCAACATGAGAATTACCGCGACGTGAATCACGAGACTCACCAACCAGGAAGGAGATTCCTGCAACGTAAAGAAGGGCCGACCCGGCGATTCCGACTGTACTGTCGGATCTGCCGGACCAATCGGGTTGGCCCGACCAGTCCGATTTGCAAAACCAGTCCGATCCGTGATGGACATCTCAGTTTGGCTTCTTGCGCAGATCTAGCCATTCACTATGGAACGTGCCGGGCTTGTCTGTTCGCTGATAAGTATGTGCACCGAAATAGTCTCGCTGGGCCTGAAGCAAGTTGGCAGGCAAACTCGCTAACCGATAACTATCGTAGTATGCGAGCGCGGTGGTGAACGCGGGTGCGGGCAATCCCAAATGCGTTGCCGCCATAATCACGGCTCTCCATGACTCTTGGGCCCTGTCGATCGCTTGTCGGAAATAAGGATACAACAGCAGATTTTCCAGATCTGGCTGAGCGTCAAACGCCTCTTTGATGCGATCGAGGAACTGTGCGCGAATGATGCATCCTCCACGCCAAAGCAATGCGCAATCACCATAATTCAAACCCCAATCGTGTTCTTTGCTGGCTTCCTGCAACTGAACGAACCCTTGAGCATAAGAGCAAATCTTGGATGCGTAGAGCGCATGTTTGACCGCATCGACAAACCGCTTTTTGTCCCCGACCAGTTGCTTGACAGCGGAGCCAAACAGCCCGTTGTGGGACGGGACTGGACCAGGCAAAACTTTGCTGGCACGCACGCGCGCTTCTTTGATGGAGGAGAGTGAACGAGCATAAACGGCGGTCGTCACCAAGGTGGACGGGACCCCAAGATCGAGCGCCAATTGACTCATCCATTTGCCGGTCCCCTTTGCACCCGCGACGTCCAATATCTTGTCGACCAAGAATCCATCGCCCCCTTGATCATCTTTAGCACTAAAGATATCGCGAGAAATCTCGATCAAATAACTCTGCAATTCACTTTTATTCCAATCGGAAAAGACGTCGTACAATTCGTCGTTGGAAAGGCCTGCCGCCTCCTTGAGCAAAAAATATGCTTCGCAGATGAGTTGCATGTCTCCGTATTCAATGCCGTTGTGCACCATCTTGACATAGTGCCCGGCTCCGCGAGGTCCAACCCATTCGCAGCACGGTATATCATTCTTTGGTCCGACCTTGGCTGCGATCGATTGAAATATAGGCTTGATCGTCTCCCACGCGGCCTTGCTACCGCCGGGCATCAAGCTAGGTCCTTTCAACGCACCTTCTTCGCCGCCCGATACTCCCGAACCGACAAACAAGAGCCCTTTGCTTTCAACGTATTTCGTTCGCCGTTCAGTGTCCACGAAATGCGTATTGCCACCGTCGATCAGAATATCGCCAGGCTCCAAATGGGGCAGCAATTGTTCGATCAAGTCATCGACTGCGGGCCCCGCTTTCACCAACATCATCACAAATCGTGGACGTTTTAGATTCTTGACGAGTTCGACGACCGAATGGCAGCCAACAAAATTCTTTCCTTTGGCACGCCCCTTGATTAGTTCGTCTACTTTGTCCGTGGTGCGATTGTAGACAGCTACGCGGTATCCGCGGCTCTCAACGTTCAATGCCAAGTTCTCGCCCATCACCGCCAGGCCGATTAGGCCGAAATCGCAGAGTTCGCTCATTCTTGTTCAGTCGTGGTAAGCGACCGTTTTATCTTGTTCGGAGGAAAGCCAAGTCAAACGCTAGCGTTTACATGGTATGAATCGTACGTCTTGATCGGAATTCTATCTTCCGCAACCAATCCCTTCAATTGCTAGTGATTGGGCTTCCAAGCAGATCGTGCAATTTGATATGAGGTCCAATTGTCAGTAGTTTTGAAGTTTCCGTAAAACCCGGCAAGGATGTCAGGTAAATGAAGCGATACGTGTACGGCGCCGGTGCAGTAATTCTGACTGGCATGCTCGTGATGCTTGCCATGGCAGTCGCACAGCGCGATGCGCGCGTTGGCGATACGCCAACAGACGATTCCACGCTTCCCTATGCGAACCAATCGGCACAGCCTATTTCCATTGCCGAGCAAACCCTTTCCGATGGGCTTGCCGAATCCTCCACAGGTAGTTGGCCGCCAGCACCACCCATCGTTCGGGCAAACGACATCGGGAACGAGGGAAATGCATATGGCAATTCCCCGCCCTTGTTGCCCGCCGCGCAAACATCTTTAACTTCCTATTCCAGTGTCGGAGAATCGTCGGACCCGAATGCGTCCGCAGTTAGCGGTATTCCCAACAATAGTGCAACCAGCTTGCCATCACGGGCGACTTCCTCGCCAATGCTTGCGGAGCCACCTCCGCTTCGCGATGTAAACGCTTTTTCGCAAACTTTGCCCGGTATGCCGTCGACGCTCCCACCGTCATTGCCTACCACCTCACGACTCTCCGATGGACCGCCAACTTTGCCGCCAACCAACGAGACGTACCAGACACCAGGTTCTGCCTTGCCGCTTGCGCCCGCTCCTTTGCCGACAGCAGTTGGATCGCCTCCCAGGAGTTTGCCACCCGAGCCAGCAAGTTCGCCGTTTGCAACCACTCCATCGTACCCTTCCCAATTGCCCCCATCTCAAGCGCCGACAGCTCAAGCGCCTTTATCGCAGGGTGCGGCGACTTCGCGACGAATTCCATCGGACCTGACATCGAGCGACAACGGTCCACCTCCTGTTACGCATCGAGTCAATCAAGATTCGCAGCCGAGAGCCACGTTGGGCAACCCCACAATGCCGAGTCCAACTTACCCAACATCACCTTCCGCGGCATCAACGCCCATCGCCTCGAACAATTTTTCGCCACAAAACAACGCCTCTCAAAGACAAGCCACTTTCTTCAGCTCGGCACCTGGTGGACGACAATTGGATGGTTCTCAGAATCCGAGCATGGAGATTCAAAAGAGAGCTCCATCTGAAGTTCAGGTGGGAGTGCCAGCGACGTTCTCGGTGTTGGTTCGCAACGTTGGCAACGCAACGGCGTATGATGTCCATGTGGTGGACGCAGTTCCCAAGGGTGCCAAACTGGTCCGGACGAGTCCGCCCGCACAAGTAAGCAATGACAACGGACTCGCATGGAAACTAGGCGAGATGGTAGCTGGGGCGGAACAAATCCTAACTATAGAACTGATTCCGGAGACGGAAGGGGAGATCGGCTCGGTCGCCAGCGTCAACTTTGCTGCCCAAGCGTCGGTCCGCACCATGAGCACACAACCTAAACTTGTGGTCAAGCAGATCTTTGAACCACTTGTTTTAGCCGGTGATTCAATCCGCATACTCATCGAAGTTGCAAATGTTGGTACTGGAACGGCTCGCAACGTTCGGCTTCAAGAAGACGTTCCAGCCAATCTTCGCCACGAAACCGGGTCCCAGATGCTGCAACGAGAACTTCGCGATATGTCCCCTGGTGAAGTCCACAAATTGGACATCGAGCTGACGGCTATCTCCGCTGGCAAAGTTGCCAACAGCATGCGAGTGGTGGCCGACAATGCGACCACTAGCGAATCTTCCTCCCCCCTCGAAGTGGTTGCGCCCAAACTTGAGATCGCCTTGGAGGGTGCCAGCTTGCGATATTTGGAACGCCAAGTCACGTACCGAATCGGGATCATTAACGTCGGCAGCGCCATCGCCACCAATGTGGAAGTCGTCTTGTACTTGCCATCTGGGCTCCAATTCAATTCGACCATCAACAAGGGGAGTTATCTGCCTAATCAGCACGCGGTACGTTGGGAACTTGAGGAGCTTGCGGCGGGCGGAAAAGCGACCACGGAAGTGACGTTATTACCTGTAGAAGAAGGGAATTTTCTACTCCGATTGCAATCGAGCGCTGATAGTGTCCGCGCGCAACCCATCGAAAAACCTGTTCGAGTCGAAGGGCAAAGCGAGCTAGCCTTTACGATCGAGGACGACAACGACCCAATCGAAACGGATGGTCGCACGACCTACATTGTCAAGATCGCCAACATTGGAACTCGCGTTGACAACCACGTGGAGCTGTCGCTTGATTTGCCCGACGGAGCGGTTGTTGAACAAGTGCATGCACCGGTGGAATACAAAGTTACACAACGCAATGTCATCTTCGCGCCCATCGCTCAATTGCAAGCCAAAGATACACAAACCGTGCGAGTCTCTGTTCGCCATACGCGAGAAGGCATTCACGTAGTGCGTGCCCAGCTCAAGAGCAAGCTGAGGCCGACGTCAGTAAGCAAAGAAGAGAGTACCGAAGTCTATCGGGATCGCTAAATGATCGTGCGCAATTCTGCCGTAGCGGAGCGCGTCAAGCGTTTCGACAACGCCTCGAAAACCTTGACGGTTTCCGCAAAATGCGAGCAGCAATGCGCACGCTCACATGGTCGCGCGGCTCACCCAATCGAATGCGTTGCCGTCAACTACTTGTCCCTTGATTCGTCTGCACTATGAAAAACAAATCAAGCGACCTGTTTGCGATGGATCGGCCGGTGCGTTGGGATCACCCATTGGATCCAGAGATGATCCATCGTGACATTCAATGGATGCTGGATCAACCTCCCTTTTCAAAGATGAATCCGGACCTCTTTCCTTCGCACAGTTCACTTGAGGATGTGCTGAGGCACGACTGCAGGATTCTTCGCTTCGAACCAGGTGACATTATCATCCGTGAGGGGGACTATGGTGGTAGTGCCTTTCTCGTATTGCGCGGTACCGTACGTGTTTTTCTTGAAGCATTGTGGAAGATGCGGGGCAAGCCTGCTCATCGCAAAGAATCCGTGTTGCAATCGATTTTGACTTCGGTCGGGCTTGCGAAGAAGACTTCTCCTAACCAAGTCACGGAGCTCGGGACCGCT
>JBEBHM010000483.1:0-6790 GCA_040080875.1 Pirellula sp. | reverse complement strand
TTCACAGCCCCGCGTTCGCGTTTCCTCACATTTGGCAGCGCGTGGGAAACAGTTTTCCCAATGTTCCTGTTAAGGACTTGGTCTTCGACGAGCCGTCCGACCAATTGATCGCTGCGACGCTGGGACGCGGTGTGTTTGTGATCACTAATATCACCCGTGAACTGGGTACGCAACGGATGGCCAACGGCGATGTTGGGCTAGTGGAATTGCCTGGACAACTCAGCAGCCCAACAAACAGCTTTAGCATCACCGGCGTTGACTTCGTCAATAACTCTGGACAAGTCATTCCGTTAGTGATTCAACGTCATCCACTAAGAGGTGATTTTCAACTCTTCCAACAGGGCCAGCTCGTCGGCGAGATGGCTTTCTCCGAACGCTTTGATCCCGCGACTCAGATTCCGTTTTCACAAACGGGCCAATTTGTTTTCGCTCCCAATTCGATCTCCAATTTCGCCTTCGACGACGCTCCAACCAAACCTGGATTGCAAGGAGCTGTTCGATTCCGTTATCGCGACGGGAATGCTGCAAAGATTTTTTCTGTAGAGGTCGCAAGGCAAGATCCTACGATTGTTGACTTCACGAAGACCTCCACTCTATTTCAAGTAATGAACCTTCAGCAACGTGTGAATTTTTTAGGTTCCGCCGATTTTTCAGGGCAAAGACTGTTTGTCGATGGCATCTTGGGACCACTCACCGAACAATCGATCCGCAACTTCAAAGCCCGGCCTAACGGAGACCCGACGTTAGAAACAGTCGTTGTTGATACAGTAACTTCCTTCCGGTTGAATCAAGTTCCACTTGAGCCCTTGACGCTGCTTCCTAGCATTCAAACCGATATTCTCGCCGGCTTTGGAGGCCTTGCTGAACAGCTTGGCCTACTCAATTCGATCGGTCCCATCGATCAGCCATTGCCGTTGGTCGGATCCGTCGACGCGGCTCAAATTGCTGCGAATCCTGCGAAAGAAGTTACCATCGGAAGCACTCTATCGCCTGGCTCCATCATCGGAAATCAGGTCATCATTCCGCTCGCCAATTACCTGCTCGTCGACAACACACCGACCGACACAGAATTCAGAAACTTTATTCAAGGCAGTCCAGACGCAGCCGGCTTCTCGAACATCGAATTCGATCTGCAGCCAAACGAACTCCGGGTCAACGTTGGGTTTAGTAAAACGGTGACTACCTCAAAGCCGCTTGATCTAGGAAATGAAGCTCGCGATGCAGGGCTCAAAATCGATCAGCCCCCGATGGTAAATCTTGTCACTGAACTAGTAACAAGTCTGAGGATCGGAATCGATTTCACCAAACCGCAACTCAACGACGCAATCTATTTTCAAATCGAAAATCTCACGACGTCTGTGCATGCTGCAGCAAACGCTTCTCTCGATATCCAAGGCGGCTTCATCGACCTAGATTCCACTGCCTCCAACTTGTTGTTGGACGGCATCGTTCAAGTGTTCACGGTCGATGCCAATAGCAATCATGCTCGATTGACGTTGAACGACCTAATCAAAGTCCCTTCGTCTAGCCAATTTGCAACGAACGCAACCGGATCGGCAGCCGGAACCATCGACATCACAACGAACCTGTTCGGCGGGAATTTTCTCGGCGTGGTTGCGATCGGCGAACCAGGAAATCTCTTCAATGCTCAAGCACCAAGCGTGGACTTGAGTGGCCTCGCTGGACTCCGCGATTTGATGGATCTGCAGCCTTCTGAAGTTGGTGCGGCCATGGGACAGCTTGGAACGCTGTTGCAGAACTTGCGCACGAGCGATGTGCTGGGTGATCGCATCAAGTTCACAGCTACCTCGAAACTCGGTGACGCTATCGATCCAGCCAAAATCTGGAACGACAAAGTCAAAGAACTGTTCGTCGAAAAACAAGGCCAGCCGGCCGTCAAGACATTGCAAGAATTAGTGACACGGTTGGGGGCGTCGCTCAATGGCGGTAGCTACAACACGGCCACCAAGCTTCTTTCATTTAATTTCAAGCTTTCAGGTGATACCCTCGCCAAAAAGGTTCGACTCGGTTTCTCGGATGGACTTGGCGATCTGACTGACGTCGCAACGCAAAGCGACGGCGATCTGAGCGGATCGGCTGACTTGACGTTTACTCTCGCATTTGACCTGAGCCAAAGGGTCGGTGGAGGCGTCGCTTTCACTAACGCGACCACCCTGGCCAGCTTGAATGGAGGGCGCGGCGTCATGGGACTCGTTGCCGATGGATTGACGGATCTTCGCATTGGTCTGAGCAATGGTGTTTCCTTTGAAGTGGCTTTGGATGGCGCTGCAACCTTGGGCGACATCGTAACCAAGATCCGAGCCGGAGTACCCATTGCAATCGGCACCGCAGGTTTCGAGGTTTCCATCGATCGCGATCGTTTGTTGCTTGTCGACAAGATGCATGGCGATGCAAACGCATTTTCGGTCAAGGGCGCCAATGGTTCGCTGGCAGGTCTTGCCGGTATCGGCTTGGGTATCATCGCGACGATCGATAAACCCGACGCAACTGGCGAGTTCGTTCTCAATGGCTCCCATTTGCATGGCGACTCGTTGTCCAATCATGCACTCCTGGTCGCAAATGGGGCCAATGTCCCGAAAATATCAGGCACCGTCAACTTGATTGCCGCAGATATAGACGCTTCCGCAAAACTGAACTTGGTTCCAGTCGCGTTAGGTAACGGCGCGACCGCGACTAAAGCAGGCAGCGGCACAAGTCATCAGACATTTTCTACCACCTTGAAAGACCCGAACAACGACGGGCGATTGACATTCACGGAATTAAAAAACGGCTTGGCAAATGTTAATACTATCGCCAATCCCGGTGTCATTGGTGGCTCCTCTAATTTCTCGTTGCCCGCAAGTGGCACTTTGCCATGGGGGACGGTCGCATCGAATCCAGGTGTCACGATTACTTGGACCGATTTGGCCAACCCGAACACGATCTCTATCGACTACGGCTCACAACTCGCACAACTTCGCGATTTCGGTGCCGTCGACAAAAACGCGATCACAGCGTTGCTAGATCAAGTGGCCATGTACCTTGCTCAGATCGAAGCTGTGTCGTTCCTGCAAGACAATATTCCGTTGTTGGACAAAAACCTCGGCTCGCTTGTAAGTGCGGCAGAAAAATTCCGCAACGCCATGACCGACTTCGGCGACGACATCATCGATTCATTGGTCGCCATGGAAGAGCGCTTGGAAACGGCAGTCGAAAAAGCGCTTGGGATTCCGGTCACGCCGGGCGATGGCCCCACGGTCGAACTGTCGCCGGACAATACTCCTGGCCGCTGGGCGCTGCGCGTCGAGATCGACTACAATCCAACCTACACGAAACAACATAAACTAAATCTTGATCTGGATTCGTTGGGTGTCCCGGCCATAGGAAACTTAGTCGATGCCCGCGGGACAGCGATATTTAGTGTCACCGCTGGCGCGAATGTGAATTTGGATATCGGTTTGGACCTAACGAACGCCAACAATCCGCGTCCGTTTCTGTACAACACCACAACCGCCGCACTCGGAGCCAAGATCTACGGATCGGGTATCCACTTCATCGCCGCTCTGGGGCCTTTGGGAATCGCAATCGGAAACGGCGGCAATAACAACGGATTCCTGGTACTGGATAGCGATGGCCTATTGGAGCCGATTGCGAATCCGAATGATCGAGCTGGGTTGACAGTCGTAATCACCGGAGGGGACGCGAATGGACGCGTCTATTTCGAATCGTTAACACCGAGCAATCTTGCAACTCCGACGGTTGTCGGACAAATGAATCTGCGTCTGCCGGTTTATAAGACCGACAAAACCACCGTGCTCGACTCTGCCAATCCAAACCTGGCATGGCAATTCAATTTAAACAATTTATCCTTGCCACCAGCCCCGACCACCGTACCAAACTTCGCAGCCGCGTTTGCCGCAATCAATTTGGACGGGGCGCTCGATGGCTTTCGCGATGGTTGGGACTCGGTCTTTCAAGTGCTCGACGTAGCTCTCGACAACTCCGCGTTCTTGGCCCAAATTCCACTGATCGGTGATCAACTCAAAGATGCTGCCGGCTTCGTCAAGGACCTCCGCGACCGAGTTGTGAACAACTTCGATCAAGCTGGTGGGCTTACCCCAGATGTTTTGCGACAGAAGATCTTCGAAGCGGTCGGACCGGGTGGATTGAACTGGCTACAAGATCGCAATGGCAACGGTGTCCAAATCGATGACGTCGTCCTATCGCCAGGGATCATCAACTCCGCCACCACCGAAATCCGTGTCGACATGACCCTCGCCCAATCGGCCACGCTTGTCGATCTACCGCTTGATTTTGATCTCGGCTTGCCATTGATTGGCCTCGAACTTGATGGTGGTATCCAGCTCAAGGCAGGTTTCACTTGGAACTTTGGTTTTGGTATCAGCAAAACGCTTGGCTTCTTTCTTTCGACGGCTGCCAACGACGAACTCAAGTTCATGATCGATGCTACGATCCCGAATTTTGCAGCCAAAGGTTCACTTGGTTTCTTTCAAGTCGACGCGACCGACGATCCAACTGCTCCGTCGCATTTGACCGGGGAAATCATTGTCAATTTGCTCGATCCATCAAATGATGGGCGATTGACGTTGGGCGAGTTAAGTTCATTGACCAGCTTTACACAAATCGTCGATGCCAGATTCACTGGCATCGCAGACATCAATTTGAAATTGCGAGCTAGCTTCGGTGGTAGCGCCGACTTCCCAAACATCAACGCCGACTTCAACTTGGACTGGAGCTTTGCGAACGCATCGACGAGTGCGGGTTCCTTTGGCGGCAGTAGCTCTCCGGTTCTGGCCCTCAACAATGTCACGATCGATGCGGGCCAAGCGATCTCGAAATTCCTAGGTCCCATCCTGACGACGATTGATGATATCCTGCAACCCATCGAGCCAATTCTCGACTTCTTAAATGCACCCTTGCCGGTCGTGACCGATTTGCTCGGCAGTCCGGTATCGATTCTGAACTTGGCCGAAGTCTATTCCACAGTCAGCAACAACGAGGGACTCGCCAACGCTGCAAAGTTCATCAAACTCGCAACACAAATCAACGACCTTGCTAACACCGCGTCTCAGACTGGGAGCTTAGCGGTCAGCCTCGGTAGCTTTAAGATCGCTGGTGGTGTTGGATCGATCGGCGGTCTCGACCTGCGCAACACTTCCTTGTCATCACTCGACCAAGCCAAGATTTCGACCATTGCGGGTGTGTTGGGGAATGTTCCAGTTCTGGGTGACGTACTCAAGTTCGTCAATGCAACAGAGATACTCGCCGGAGCAGCCGGTGGCTTGAAAAGCGATCAAGGTGGTTTCGATATCCCGATCATCAAGAATCCATTGTCGGTATTACAAGCACTGCTCGGTGGCAAGCCCGAGGATATCGTCTTCTTTACTTTTCAAACGCCCAAGCTCTCTTTTGATGCGTTACTGGACCTGCAGATCCCGATCTTCCCACCGTTCCTAACCGCATTCCTTAGTGGTGGAATTAGCGCTGACATGCAATTCGGGTTCGGCTTCGACGCATCAGGCATGGCCAAGTTTGTCGATTCCGGTGAACCGGAGGATATCTTCGACGGATTCTATATCTCCGACCGCAAAGACCCCGATGGAACCGGGCCGGATATTGCCGAAGTGGTCGTGAATGGAGTCATAGAAGTGGGCGCCTTTGCTGGCGTGCGGGCAGGACCAGTCGATATTTCGGCGAGTGCTCAAGGTGGTATCTACGCAACCATCGAAGCCAACTTGAACGATCCTAACAACAGCGGTCGAGTTCATCCATCCGAGGTCGAATCTGTGGTCGAACAGGGGTTAGAATGCCTCATCGATCTGAACGGTAGTGTCAAGGCATCCGCATCGATCTCGGTGACCGTCGAAGGATTCGGCATTACGGTTTTCGAAGACAGTTATGAAATTGCAAGTTCGACGTTGCTCGAGTTCAACCATCATTGCGATTCTCCCGTCGAGGGGCCAGGGCTAGCCTCGTTCAGCAGCGGCGTCTTGACCTTGTTATTCGATCAAGCAGGGGATGACAACTATCGCGTGGTCGGCGGTGCGGATGGAAGTATTACCGTCAAAGCCCGTGGCCAACAGCAGATTTTCCAAGGGGTCAATTCGATCTTTGGAGACGCTGGCGGCGGCAACGACACCATCTTGATCGCGTTAACGATCAACATTCCAGTCGTGTTGTTTGGTGGTGTTGGCAACGACGTAATCACCTTGGGTGGTGGACCAGCGGATGTCCATGGCGGCGATGGCAATGACCGAATCGATGCTGGCCTAGCTGGCAGCGTTGCACTGCTGTTCGGTGACGACGGAGACGATGATCTCAGAGGTGGCCGCAGTCATGACGAGATTCATGGAGGCAAGGGACGCGATCAACTCCGCGGCGGTTTGGGCAATGACAAGTTGTATGGCGATGAAGACGACGATGACCTATTCGGCGGTAGCGGTGACGATCGCCTTGAAGCAGGCGATGGTCTCGATTCGCTTTGGGGCGAAGCGGGCAACGATGTGTTGTTCGGTGGCAAGGGGAATGATCGCCTCGATGGCGATGTCGGCGACGATGAGATGATCGGTGACGATGGTGACGACCGCATGTCAGGTGGCGATGGCGTCGATCGCATGTTCGGCGGCAAGGGGAATGATTTTCTAGAGGGTGGCCTAGCAAACGATACGATCGAGGGGAATGACGGCAACGACTTTCTCGACGGAGGTCGGCACAATGATATTATTCGCGGCGGTTTGGGAAATGATACGCTCATCGGCGGTTTGGGTAG
>JBEBHM010000482.1:0-6798 GCA_040080875.1 Pirellula sp. | reverse complement strand
CAGGCTTATCACGGCGGTTGGCACCCGATGCCACTATTCAACTCGAACCGTACGCCCGACTTGCGGTTCGGACGTCCATCAAGAATTATGGGCCGTTCCGCAAACTCTCGGTACAGCATTCGATTCATCTCGACCCTGACAAAAGTTACGCCAAGGCTCATTTCTTTACTCCGTTGGAATTCGACCAGGAAACAGGCCTGTGGGTGAGCGATCGCATTCCGCCGGGCGAGGTGTCCGTCGTTTGTCAGACATTCGATCCGAATTCCAAGAAGTTTAGCGAACAAGTGTTAGCGAGCGCTCGCATCGAACCGAGCGCCCGACGATCGATGGACTTAGCGGGCGATTGCAGCATTCGAGGTCGACTCAATTTCCAGGTCGCAAGCTTGAACGGTACGACCAAGGTCGAATGTGTGGCCATATCTCGTGACCTGAAATCTGGGGAAATGAAGTATTATCGTTCGATGGCGTCGGAGGACGGTTCCTTTCAAATTCAGAGTTTGCCTGTAGGAAGTTATTTGATGGAGTTTGTTCCTCGATCGAGTCAAGACAAACGCATACGGACGGGCCAGTATCCATCGAAGCTTTTTTGTGATCAGAAGGGCGCCATCAAGACCGAGCCTGGTAAAGAAACCGACGTCGGCTCGGTGGAAATCCGGGTCGCGGAATAGAGTAAAACGATTGTCTCAATCGTTTTCCCGAATGATTTTGATTTACTCTCATTCGTTTTCCGGAGCGATTGGGGAACATAGGGACGATCGCCTAATAATTTCCGAAGCGATTACATCAGTTCATAGATATGTTCACCACCATGAGCTGGATTTCCGATCAGCGAATGGCTTCGCATATCGACCACAAAATCTAGATGCTCCAGGGGTAGTTGACCGATCAGTATAGGGACGCCGTCCGGAACTTCCATAACATCCATCGTGCACGACCGGCCCTGGATTGTCAGGCGAACAGCCGAGTAGATATTCGCCTCGCCAGGCCCGATGTTACTCGATACTTTCTTGGTCGTGACTCGTTCTAGCCCAAGCTTTTGTATGAGGTGGCTCGGAATAGACAGCAACGTTCCACCAGAATCGACCAACGCATCTGGCACTTCGATCCGCCGAATTTGGTCAGCACCGACAAGACCTCGCTTGGCGGCCCAAATGTCTTCCAGGTTCTCAATCAAGGCTATGGTTAAGACTCGACCCATTGATTCCGTATCCGTATCCGTATCCGTATCCGTATCCACGTTTTCACCTGCAATTTGAACACGATCTGTCTCAATGATCGTAGCACGTTTGATGAAACGGCGCACTAAGTCTATTTTTTCCGGTCTAGCGCAGCTGTTCTCAACGTTGTGTACAAAGGGTACCTAGCGCCTCAGGCTCATCACAAAGCCATCGAATGATTTGAGACGAAAGTGAGACGGCCTCCCTGGGCAACGGGGCTTGGAAACGATGGAGCCCACTATTGGCGAAATGTAGCAGCCCGAGGCTCGTTTTCCCATTCGTATGGTGCTGTAGGGCGCGCGTCGCAGAGCGGACTATGCCCTTGGATGAAACTGTTGGTGAACTCGTTTGAGTTTGCTGTTCTCGACGCGTGTATACACTTGGGTCGTTTGAATACTCGCGTGGCCGAGCATTTCTTGGATCAGACGGAGATCGGCACCGCCGCCCAGCAAGTGCGTTGCAAACGAGTGTCGCAGCGTGTGCGGGCTGACTTCGGAATCGACGTCAACCCTTTTGGCGTAGCGTTTTATCAGTTCCCAGATCGCTTCGCGTCGCATTCGCTGACCGGTTCTCGACAAGACAAGCCAAGGAGCTTGCGACAGGTCGCGGCCGGCAGACAATTTCGGGCGGTGTTCTTTCAAATACAATTCGATGGCTTCGACCGCTCGTTCCCCAAGCGGAACCATCCGCTGCTTGCTTCCCTTTCCTTCGGCCAGACAATATCCTTCGGCGAGGTGGACGTTGGCGAGCAGCAGATCGCAAACTTCGGACACCCGGCACCCGGTTGCGTACATCAACTCCAGGATTGCGCGATCTCGCATTCCGTGCACATCGTAGCGTTGAGGGGCAGCCAGGAACCGATCGACTTGGGCAATCGACAAGACCAAGGGAACTCGTTGCCACATTTTTGGGGTTGTCAGAAGTTCTGCGGGGTTGTCGGTGATGGCGCTTTCGAGTTGCAAAAATTTGTAAAACATACGAATGGCGACGATATGTCGGGAGACCGACGATTCTGCAAGCCGTTTGTTCTTTAGAAAGCCGGCAAAGTCGGTCAAATCGGAAATGCCGACGGTTAATGGAGAACGGCCTTGCAGCCATTCCTTCATATGCTCTAAATCACGTCGGTACGCTTGTACGGTATTTTCCGCAAGATGGCATTCACTCCGCAGATAGGCTGTATAACGTTCGATCCATCCGGCCATGGTCTCGGAAACCACTGGGGTTTCCGTGGCGGATTGCTTAAGTTTCTTGAGCCTACTCACTCCCATGAGTTGAATGTCCTCTCGCGAAATTTGACGCGACCAAATAGGATTGTCCCCATTCGACCGAAACTCTTGAGATTTTCGATTGTACAGTTTTTTTGGAGAAACACAGGATGAAGGTGTTAGTGGTTGGTGGTGCAGGCTACGTCGGGTCTCACTCGGTGAAGCTATTACGGTCGCTTGGACACACCGTTTGGGTCTTTGACAATCTTTCCCGCGGCCACCGAGAAAGCATCCCAAAAGATATCTTGATCGAGGGCAATCTGTCAGATCGCGCATTGCTCATGCGGGTTATGCAGGAGAAAGAGATCGAAGCGGTCATGCATTTCGCCGCTTACGCCTTGGTTGGCGAATCGGTACAGCACCCGGCGATGTACTATCAGAACAATGTGACGGCCACGTTGGAACTGATGGAGGCGATGCGATCTGCTGGAGTTTGGCGTTTCGTGTTTTCCAGTACGACCGCCACGTACGGCCAACCCGAGAAAATGCCGATCCGCGAGGACACGCCCCAGAATCCGATCAATCCGTACGGATTCACGAAGCTGGTGATTGAACGGGCGCTTGAGGATTATGTGCATGCCTACGGCTTTGGTGTTGCCGCACTCCGCTATTTCAACGCTTCCGGGGCTTCGTCCGATGCGTCCATCGGCGAAGACCACGATCCCGAGAGCCATCTTATCCCGATCGTATTGCAAGTGGCTCTCGGTCAACGCGAGACCATCTCCGTCTTTGGGAAAGACTATCCCACTCCGGATGGAACGTGCATTCGAGACTACATTCATGTCGAAGACCTTGCTACAGCCCACGTTTCGGCATTGTTAAAACTCAAGCCGAACATGGTGATGAAGCTAAACTTGGGCACAGGCGTTGGTCACAGTGTGCTACAAGTCATCGATGCCTGCAGGAAAGTAACCGGGCACCCGATTCCAGTCGTGTATTCGGAACGGCGACCGGGCGACCCGGCTTGCTTGATCGCCGATAGCTCGCTTGCTCAATCGACGTTGGGATGGAAACCGAAATACGATTCGATAGAGAGCATCGTTGAAACGGCGTGGGGTTGGCATCAATCGCACCCGAAGGGTTACGCAGTCTCAAGCCATCAATAGCCTCAAGCCATCAATAGGTAGTTGATGCAAGACATCATCATCGAAAAACCGTATCGGTTTGTGCCGCCGCATCGCGGCAGCTTCATGCCGTGGGCGATCCTCAAGCTTGGAATCGTACCATGGTACTTGCGCAAGTACGAAGGGATCTACTCCCATCAGCTGCGAGGTGTTGACCACCTCCGCGAGTCGATGCGTCAGGGGCACGGCGTTTTATTGACACCCAATCACTGTCGATACGCTGACCCATTTGTGATGTCGCACGTGGCCAACGAAGCCAATCTGCAGTTCTATTCGATGGCCAGTTGGCATTTGTTCAACCAAAGCAAACTGCAAAGTTGGGCCATTAGAACCATGGGGGCGTTCAGCGTTTATCGCGAGGGACTCGATCGGCAATCGCTCGATACCGCGGTGGATATTTTGGCGAATCCCAATCGACCTCTTATTGTCTTTCCTGAAGGAACCGTGTTTCGAACCAATGATCTACTGCAACCTCTATTGGATGGAGTTGCCTTCATAGCCAGAACCGCTGCGAAGAGACGCGCCAAGGATGGTGGCACCGGCAAAGTCGTGATCCACCCCGTGGCGATCAAGTACCTGTTTCATGGCAATCTCGAGAAAGCCGTCGACAAAACACTCGATGCGTTGGAAAAAAGGCTGGCATGGACGCAGCTCAAACAAGCTTCGACGCTGGACCGCATCTACAGGATCATGTTGGCCATGCTATGTCTCAAAGAGATCGAGTACTTGGGTAGTGCCCAGTCGGGCACGGTCGAGGAACGCCAACAACGACTCGTCGATCATCTCCTGAATCCGTTGGAAAAGGAATGGTTGGGCAAAACATCCAACGGCAATTTGATCCCTCGTATCAAAGCCCTTCGGATGAAAATCGTTCCGGAGCTGACTACCGGGGAATTGGATGAACGAGAGCGGGAACGCCGTTGGACGCAACTTTCGATGATTTACCTATCGCAGCAAATTGCATCGTACCCACCTAGCTATCTCGTTTCGCCGACGACCGACACTCGCATCTTGGAGACCATCGAGCGACTCGAAGAAGACTTGACGGACAGAGCTGGGATTCATGGTCCGTTGGAGGTCATCATTGAAATCGACGAGGCCATCGAGGTCCCGGCTGACAAAGCGCCTCGCGGCGAAGAAGATCCCATCATGAAGCTACTCCGCGAACGCCTGCAAACCAAATTGGATCTCTTAGCCCAGGATGCAAACGCGGTGAGGTAAAAACGTAGCAGCGTATCTCCGAGACGCTGGTATTCGATATCAACGAAGACTCGTGGGGTGATTCCAATTTAGCGTAACTTCCGGTTTGAGTAATACACAGACTGAGTAGCAGCCGCTTTGATACGTGAATCCTTGCAGGGGGTGAGGGTTTCGATCGCCAGTACGTCCGTCTCGGAGATACGGACCTACGTTGCCGCATAATCGGAACATCGGGCTTAGGCGATACGACCGAATCCCTTTGTTGATCGCTATAGGTCGGGAGGTCCCTCGAACGACGGATTTCTTCGAATGCGACATATAGTTTTCTTGCCTGCATTCGTCGTCCAAACGCCTGAGCGATCGTCATCAATGCTACTGCGTCCTGAAAACCGAATACTCACCAGCCAGTCCGTCTGGAACCCCCAATCGCATTGCCTCGAACTCGATGGAGTCCGTGGGTTGGCCATCCTCATGGTGACGATCTATCGCATCTTCAAAGAACTTCCGTCGTCCGATGGAACATTAGCCCACGGGCTGAAGTGGTTCACGCTGGTCGGTGAACGTGGAGTCGATCTTTTCTTCGTTCTCTCTGGATTTTTGATAACGAGTATTCTGGTCGCAACACGAGCGCAACCCCACTACTTTCGCAACTTCATCGCGAGGCGGGCGCTGCGCATTTTCCCGCTCTATTTCTTTTCGCTCGCGTTATTTCTTTGGGTGATACCCACTCTTGTTGGAACGTCACTTTTTGACCTATCGCGAACTAATCAATTCTACCTTTGGAGTTACTCGTCTAACGTCCATATGTCATGGTCGAATACTTGGTGCTTTGGTCCGCTCGATCATTTCTGGTCGCTGGCCGTCGAAGAGCACTTCTATCTTGTTTGGCCTGCGATCGTGTTTGTGTTGCCACTGCGCTGGCTATTTAAATTCTGTCTGCTGACGATCGTCGCGGTAGGTGGGCTTCGTGCGATCGCGTCGACCCGCCCAGAGCTTGCGGTGGCGGTGGATGTGTTGACTGTTTTCCGATGCGATGCGCTTTGCTTTGGTGGACTGCTCGCAGTTTGGCTCAACTCTCAACGAGAATCCTACTCTCAATTGCATCAACGCAAGAATGCTCAGATATTTCGCTGGGGAATTGTTGCTTGCGGCTTGCTCATTCCCATTGCGATCGCGATGACGTGGACGGGAAAACGTTGGTTGACGATCCCCAGTTCGCTTTATCCGGCTATCTGGATGTTGCTTATGGGGTATCTTCTCACAGGTGATCGCTTGAGCCGCATGGCTATGAGCGCAAGAAGCACTTGGATGCGTTGGTTGGGCAAGTACAGCTACGGCATGTATGTCTTTCAGTTGCCATTGTTGACATTGGTACCGTTCCAAGTATTTGGCTTAGAGAATTCGAACTGGATGTTGCCGATGTTTGCGATCTATGCAGTAGGAATGTTTAGTCTCGTAGCGATGCTCGCTTGGCTAAGTTTCCATACGATCGAGCATCGGTTCTTGAAGCTCAAGAAATTCTTTGCTGACTAGAGTAAAACGATTGTCCCAATCGTTTGCAGGAAGCAATCACGTTTGCAGGCAATTGCCGGAGCCGGAGGCCCTTGCCGAGTTTCGAGATCGATCGGCGCGAGCTGGCGCAATCTCAAATCCTAGGAGATTTCCCCACTTTTGAATCAACCTTCTCGTTGATTGTGTGTTGAGCCTGAGGCGCTAGCCGAGCCACGTTGCAGGAATTCGGCTAGCGCCTCAGGCTCGGTAAAGCCAATGATTAGTCGAATTGGAAAGTGGGAAGAGCTCCGAACACCTCAGGCTTAATTAATACGACAACGCAGAGCGGCGTTGAGTCTAACAATGCGCCCAACCGGTTTTGCGGAGCAAAACCGCCACATGTTGCGCTGTCGTATTATGTGGATAAGCGATTGGGGACAATCGCTCTACTCTTTCTTGAGCGGCAGGACGGAAATGAGCGCCGCTGAACATAGACTGGTA
>JBEBHM010001254.1:0-1755 GCA_040080875.1 Pirellula sp. | reverse complement strand
TTAGCGGCCTGGATATCGACATTGTCGACTTGGTTAAACGGACACAAAGAAGCGAGTTTGAAAAGGCGGCGCGTTATTTGCTGAGTGCCAAGATGAAGGTGAGTGGCTTTGAAACCCCGATCGACCTGGACGCAGACGATGAAACGTTTGCCAAGGTGTTGGCCCAATTGCCGGTGACGATTGAAATTGCTGGCAAGGCGTCAGCCCGTGCGGGATTCTTGCGTTTGCCGGCAGCCACAGACCGACTGCCTTTTCATGAGTATTTTGATGTTTTGCGCAAACGCGTCGAAAAGATCGCGGAGGTTTTTGAAGCTCACAAAGTGATGCTTGGACTTTATTTCTCCACGGTCTCCGAGAGCCGCGAGGATCGCCAATTCAAATTCATTCAAGATGTTGAAGGGTTCTTGGCTTTTTTTAAGGCTTGCAACAACAGCAATATCGGCTTGGTAATCGATACGTTTAATTGGGTGGTTGGCGGGGGCACGTTCGAGCAGCTCGCTTCCATACCGGGCAATCGAATTGCCGCATTGCGACTTGCCGATACCGAGACTCTTCCATCGATTGAAGATGCAAGCCTAAAAATGCGATCGCTTTCGGGAAGCAGCGGAGTAATTGACAATGTTCGATTTGTATCGGTCCTCCACAAAGCTGGCTACGATGGCCCCATCACGGCCTTTGCCCATGCCAGCAATTTTGTTGGCATGACTCGAGATTCGATCGTGGCCAAGAGTCAAGATTCGCTCGATCATGTTCTTGCCGGCGCTGGTCTGCCAACGTTTACGCGTCGACCGGACATGATTGTCGAATCGACGTCGCCTTTGGTGCTGGAAGACATTGGGCTGGAGGCGTAAACGCCGCAATTCATTGGTTGGTTTACCGGAGCGGCTGATTAGAATGGTTTCAGCCGCTCGACCGATGCATGCTGATCTGTCGTCTCCTTGAAGCCGTTCAAATATTGATGTTTTTCCAGAGGTAGTGATGTGCAGACTGACGCTCCGAGTTGTCCAAGGAGCAGATCGAGGACGAATCTACTCTGATCTTAAGACCCCCATTAGTATCGGGCGGGAAGAAGGCAACTCAATCCAACTCAACGATGAGCGGATCAGTCGCTTTCATTGCAAGATCCAAGAAGACAACGATCACTTGGTTTTGACGGATCTGGAAAGCACCAATGGAACACGAGTCAACGGCCAAGATTGTCAACTTCGGATCCTGAGATTCGGGGACATCATCGCCGTAGGAAGAAGCTTGCTCCTCTTTGGCACTTCGGAACAAATCAACGCTCGAGTTCAAGAGAGCCTAACCGCCGTCGAAGAGTCGCGGCATGCGTTGAAGTCGGATAGTGCGGATTTCGAATTGGACCCTGCTTTGGCAGAATCGATACGGGCCCTGCGCGATCTCAACCAGCCCCCTGTCCTTCCGGAACGATTGAGTCCAAGCCAGGCGGCACAATTGGCCGAACTGCTGGAATACTTGCATGCTCGTATTGGCGAAGTCGTCGACGCTGTCAAAATCAATGAAAAGCGAGCGTCGATCAACGTGGATATTGCGACTTGGCAATTGATGTTGCAATTGTATAGCCGGCTGGCCGAACTGATTCGTGGGATCGCCGATCCCGATTTTCGCTTGCCGGGTTAACACCTGTCCCTATTCGGTGTCAAAAGAGTAAAACATCCTTGGCGCTCTGTCCAAAGTGCTCTATCCGATTTATGAATGGATGTGGAAGCGTCGCTTCGCGACGGTGATGTTCGCCGA
>JBEBHM010001253.1:0-1756 GCA_040080875.1 Pirellula sp. | reverse complement strand
GATTCAGAAAACCGCCCAGGTATTTGAAGGCTTATTGGGCCAGGGTGCCTACATACAACGCGGCGAACGCAAGCAAAGCGTCAGTGAATTTAAACAAGCCCTTGAGTGGATGTTGGAAGAAGCGAAAAAAGGCGTGAATGTGCAACGCTATAAAGGCCTGGGTGAAATGAATCCGATCCAATTGTGGGAAACCACTATGGATCCGCAAAATCGCCGCCTGCTGCGCGCGCAGATTGAAGACAGCATATTGACCGACGAGATCTTTACCACGCTGATGGGTGATGTGGTTGAACCGCGGCGGGCATTTATTGAGAAGAATGCGTTGCGGGCGACGAATATTGATATTTAACTTGCGATTCCCCATGGTTTTGCCACGGGGATAGGCGCAAGGCGCAAGGTGCACGGTCAAACACGATTGAGGATAAGTTCACTATGAACCCTTTAATAAAAGACACCTTAGTCCAGCTTGACAATCTCTTGGCGGCGAGCAATCAGTCGTGGCTGTTCGGCGCTGGAATCAGTCTTGATGCCGGAATTCCTCTTATGGGGCCTCTAACTGATCGTGTATTCGCGAAGGCAAAAGAAAATGGAAAGCCAGACGACATCAAGGTTCTTGAGTTTGTCAAAAGTCAGCTTTCTAACAATTCGCATATCGAGCACATCTTGAGTCAATTCGGCGATCACCGTGCGATTGCCGATCGTTCCAAGGATAAATCCGTCCCATTCGGCGACGTAACTCTCAAGATAGATGACCTAGATAAACTTCACCACAAAATTCTGATATGGATTGCTGAGACCATTCGATGGGGATACAAGGCTGCAAAACCAGATGGAATTCTAGAAGAGATCGGAACTCTTGAGAACCGGATCGTCGCTATCGAAAACCATTTAGCATTCGTTTCTGCACTATTCAATCGAAGCCAAGCAGGAATCGCTGAGCGCCGGAGAGCTGTCCGACTATTTACCACTAACTATGACACACTCCTCGAAGATGCGCTTGCCCTCGGGGAATTCTCCTATTGGGACGGCTTCTCAGGTGGGGCCGTGGCATACCGCAGCCATCGGTATGACGACAAAGAACCCGAAAACAGGGATCGTGCCCATGTAATCAAGCTGCACGGCTCGATTGATTGGCATTTGGGGGAGGATGATCGTGTCTGGCGAATTCGTGATGGCGATCTTTATCCGAAGAAGACTTCTCGTGTCCTCATCTACCCGCAATCAACCAAATACCTGGCGACTCAGCGGGACCCCTTCGCTGGACAATTTGACCTTTTTCGCCGGTCACTTGGAGCGAGGGAGGAAAATGTTCTTGCAACCTGCGGATATAGCTTTGGGGACGAGCACATTAACCAAGAGATTGAACTAGCGCTTCAACGCCCGGAAAATAAAACAACGGTCCTCGCCTTCTCTCAGAGCCTTAATTCCACTCTTGAACGGTGGAGGACGGGGCCGTGGGGCAAGCGAGTCTATGTGATTACTGGAGATGGCTTGTATGTCGGCACGGACGGCCCTCATTCACCTCCGATTACCTCAGCAAAACGAGATTGGTGGACATTTGCTGGAGTCACTAAAATGCTAAACAGCGGAGCCGAGTCCTGCGCGCTATGAATACATTTGATCTTATTTCCGACCTCAAGATCGGACACATCGTCGAAGTGTCTGGAACAACGATTCGTGTAGAGTTATCGGGAGATGTCACGGAGCTCACCCGAACTTATGAAGGGCGGGTCTATCCCATAGCTGTCTCTTATAC
>JBEBHM010000481.1:0-6807 GCA_040080875.1 Pirellula sp. | reverse complement strand
GTCTTTGAAGAGGTCCGAGGAACGTCGCAACGACTCTACCTTAAGATTGATA
Source organism: Pirellula sp. (assembly GCA_040080875.1). GTDB lineage: Bacteria > Planctomycetota > Planctomycetia > Pirellulales > Pirellulaceae > JBKCUI01. Next base: position 6,755 of record JBEBHM010000481.1, on the reverse strand, counting down.
CACAAGGATTCGAGCGAAACGTCATCGAGGGGAGCAAAGAGACTTTGCCGTGCTTTGACGTGGTTCAAATGGAGTTGGCACTCATTTCGAACTACCACGGAGAATCGTTGATCGAGGAAATGATCCGCTTGATGCGAGAGCGAGGATTTGTGCCGTGGTGGTTTCTTGACGGATTCAAGAATCCAAAAACGTTGCAATTGTATCAAACCGACGTCTTCTTCGTTAACAAAACAAAAGCCTAAGTGGTACGTCGGATTCAGCCTTTGGATGGATTACGAGGAATAGCAGTTCTCTCGGTGATGGTAATGCATTTCTTCGGTTCAGAGGAGACGATCTCACGCCACCCAGATTGGATAGCCAAGTCGATCATGGGGGTGGTTCGCGCTGGTTGGTTTGGCGTAGATTTGTTTTTCGCATTGTCCGGATTCTTGATCACAGGCATTCTTTTACGTTCCAAGAACAACCCTTTTTATTTTCGAAGTTTTTACATTCGACGTTCCTTTCGAATATTTCCTGTGTATTACGTCGTGCTTGCGATGATCTTGTTAGGAACTACTGTTTTATATCCAATTTTCAATCGATTCAAATTCGCGGCACTTGAGGATGTTTGCTCAACGCAGTGGCTTCATTGGATTTATGCATCCCTCGTTGCAATCTTTTTGGATTCGTCGATTCATTTGGGCCCGTTTGGGCATTTTTGGTCGTTGGCTGTCGAGGAACATTTTTACGTTCTCTGGCCATTGGTTGTTTTCGTAACTTCTCGAACGGCTCTACCGTGGGTCTGTGTTGCGATTGGGATATCGAGTGCAGTGCTAAGGGGATTTTTCGTTGGGCAAGGTTGGGTTGAGGCAGCATACTGTTTCACACCGTGCAGGCTCGATGCACTTGCTTACGGAGGGCTCTTAGCATGCATGAGCACGATGGACGCCAACTTTTGGAAGCCGTCTTCAAAAGCGTTATGGCTTGTTTTCTTTTTCACAATGGCCTCGATTGCGATGACGGGCATTTTTCTCGGACGTCTTGAGTATCAAAATAGATTCGTTCTGGCATACACCATTCCACTCGTTTCCATTGCGGCAACGTGTCTCATTGGAATCGCCGTCTCCAGTACGGAGGAGAGCACAGTCCATCGGGCTCTAGCTCATCCCGCATTGACGTTCTTCGGAAAGTACTCTTATGCAATGTACATCTTCCATATGCCGCTGGTGCTTCTTTTGCCTAGGCTCACGAGAATTCCGCTCTTCGGCAATTCGACATTCGAAACACTGCTTTTTCATTCGGCGTCGACCTTGGTTGGAATCTTTGTAACAAGTGTCGTGGCGATGGTGAGTTGGCGTCTCGTGGAAGCTCCAGCAATGCGAATTCGCGACTTGATCCATGAAAGGTTTTGTCGAGGAGCAGCAAGCTAACTCAATTCGACCGTCAATCGCTTTTTGGTGTTGTGCTCACAATACAGCGATCGTCTTTATCGTCTCCGTTGAAGAATCTTGTAGTTTAGATGACCAGTAATTTATGTGTGGAATAACAGGATACTTAAATGTCGATGGAGCGCCAGCCATCGCCAGCGAGATCGAAAAAATGGTGGCGCTCATTCGTCACCGGGGACCGGATGCCGAAGCCTGGAAAGTGGATCGACATGTCGCGCTCGGTCACACGCGACTAGCCATCATCGATTTGCAACCAGAAAGCAACCAACCTTTCAATAGCGTTTGTGGCCGGTACTGCCTCGTTTACAACGGCGAAGTATTCAATTACATCGAACTGCGAGCAGAACTCGAGGCTGCCGGGTGCGTCTTTCGGACCAAGTCCGATACCGAAGTTGTATTGCAAGCCTACATCGAATGGGGTGACGACTGCGTCAAACGATTCAATGGGATGTGGGCCTTCGCAATTTATGATAGGGAACAGGATCGACTTTTCTGTTCGCGTGACCGATACGGAATCAAGCCGTTTGTCTATGCGTTTCACAACAATCGATTCCTCTTCGGCTCAGAGATCAAGCCGTTGCTGGCGGTTTGTCCCGAACTGAAAGTGCCGAATTACGCTGCGGTGGCGCATTGCGTCAAACAAGGCTATTCTGGAGGACTGGAATCCACCTGTTTCGACAACGTTAAACGTTTGCTCCCATCCTTCAATCTCGTCCTGCACCGTGGTAAGCTAACGTTTTCGAGGTATTGGGACTATCCTACCCACGCGGACCAGAATCAAGACTTCGAGTCTGCCAGAGAACGGGTTGAGGCACTGCTGCACGACTCCGTAAAACTCAGGATGCGCAGCGACGTTCCCGTCGGCATTACACTTTCCAGCGGTCTTGATTCTACGGCGATCGCCCATTTGATGCGGCGAAATAGCACTGAGCGGTTGCATTCCTTTACTTCGAGCTATGAGAATATCGAATCCGAAGTTGGAGTTGCATCGGCGACATCGTCGGAGCTCAATCTAGATTTCCATGCCGTCAGTTGCAGCGAGCTTGGATTTCTCGAACGAATCACGAAGATCATTTCTCACATCGAGTCTCCGCACGCTAGTTCACCCATGCTTCCGTTGTGGGAAATCATGCGCACCGCGCGAGCGTCGGTGAAAGTGGTCCTGGAGGGACAAGGGGCGGACGAACTTTTTGCAGGCTATTTGCCGATCTACTTCGGTAATTCGGTGATGCAATCCCTTAAGCAGTTTCGTCTTGCCGAGGCGTGGGGGAATCTCTCGTCCGCCTACCGACTTACAGCATCGCATCATTTGTTGGGAGTGCACTATTTTTACTCGAATCTCGTTCGCTCTGTTTATCCTGGGTCACACAAGCTGATTCGGCGGTATGGACGCGGCGATGAATCGGTCTACATCGGACCGCTCCGCGATGTTCCCGACTACCACATGCCTGAAACCGGCTATTATGACGATGTTTTGAATCGACGGCTTGCCAAGGCCCATGCAGTCGAGTTGACCAATTTGCTGCATTATGGCGATGCGATCTCCATGGCGTTTGGCATTGAATCGCGGTTACCGTTCCTTGACCATCGATTGGTGGAAGAAGTATTCTCATTGCCAGCGAGCTTCAAATTGAAAGATGGCGTTACCAAGCGGATTCTGCGAGAAGCGACCAAGTCGTTTGTTCCGGAAAGCATTCGGAACAACCGATTCAAGCAAGGCTTTACGACGCCGATTTCAACTTGGTTTCGCAATGCCTCGGAAGAAAATGTCCGATCGATTTTATTGTCGGACGCATGCAAATCGAGGGGGCTGTTTGACTCCAAGAGGCTTAGTGCGATTATCGATTTGCATATGAGTGGCAAACGTGATTTCGGTCCGGCTCTTTTTCGCTGGATCACTTGCGAAATTTGGTTTCGGCAGTTCATTGATACCTAACGAGAAAATACCGCGCGTTGCGATTTTTGAACCCAATCCATTTGGGCATCGTTTAGGCTTCGTCCAAGAGATGATCGTTGGATTGAAGGATATTGGCATTTGTCCAAAATTGGTTTGCACTGAACAGGTCGTGAATTCAAACGAATACAACCAGACGTTGGCCGGAATGGCTAATGACTTTCGGCTACATACGGTTGCAATGCCTTGCTTGCCAAGCAAGCCTAACGAGTTCCGGTCCTACGCGGCCCGCTTTTCCGAATTGGAAATTTGGGACGAACTTGATTTTGTTTACCTCCCTTGTGGTGATGGACTTGCGCAATGTCTTGGTGCCAAATCACGATTGCCGGGCCAATCGCGACTCCGATCCTTGCTCCAGCGTTGCGAAGCATTGATATTTGGTGGACGATTTGGATATACGAATGGTTGGCTACGGCGAATTCGAAGTTGGATCTCCGCATATAGTTTGAATGCTTCGGCATGGGGGAGTCTGTTTCATCTCGACCCCTACCAATACGAGTTTCTCTCTCGAAACTCCGCTTGGAAACTGATGCCGGATCCTGTGTCACATTTCGACAATATCAGTGCGACCGAGGCTAGAAAACAACTTCAGTTGCCAGCCAATGGACTGTGCTTTGGCATGACTGGTTGGATCGAGAAAAGCAAGGGGGCTGACATGATGCTGGAGGCCTTTGCAATGGCATCAGACCAGTTACCGAAGGATTCATTTTTGCTGCTGGCTGGTCCCGTGTGTGATGGACTTGGAATCGAGGCTGCACAGCGATATTCTTCTCTGATCGAAAATCGGCGAATTATCATCCTGGATCAACTCTTCCCCGAGAAGTCCATGCGAATGCTCTTGCAAGCCATGGACTTCGTTTGTTTGCCATATCGACGGTCTACGCAATCTGCGAGCATTTTTGTCAAGGCAGTTGCACATCGTCGGCCGGTCATCGCAACCAACTCAGGATGGATGGAGCGAACAACGAAGCTCTTGGAGAATGGTTGGTTATGCCAACTCGGGGACGTATCGAGTCTCGCGGACAAGATGATAGAAGCAGCGACCTCGTCCAAAGATTGTTGGGACCTGAGTTCGGGCAAGATCAATCGATTTTTAGAATATCATGCAACGGAAAATTTTCAGGCAACTTGGACGACGTGTATTCGCAAGGTCATGGGTGTTCCGAATTCAAACGCCCTTCGAAGTTGGAATTGGGTATTAGATGCGCGCCAAGACGGAAGATTGTAGAACAGTTGTCCCCAATGTTTGTGAATGAATTGGCGATTGATTCAAATTGAACCGCACCAAAGAACTCGCTAGACGTCGCGTGGCAGTTGTTTGTCACTATTTCCCGCACTATCGGACGGCGACCCTTTTGAACTTGGCGAACTCGACGGAACACGAATTCTTGTTTCTCGCCGACACGGTGGATCCGAACCGGGCAGGAATTAAGCCTTCGCCTATCGTAGACCACCCGAAGTTTCGCAAACTACGTGCCATTCGATTGGGGAAGTTCTTCCTGCAGCCAGGCCTTCTCGGATGGGCGTTGAGCAAACAAATAGACACTGTTTTGATTGTGGCTGTTCCTCACGGACTGACTTACTGGATCGCACCGATCCTGGCGCGCCTGTCTGGCAAACGAGTCATCTTTTGGACGATCGGTTGGATACAAGATGATAGGGGACCAAAAAACTGGCTTCGGATGACTTTCTACAGTCTGGCCAATTCGCTGCTGATCTACGGACATTTTGGAAAGATACTTGGGATACAGCGTGGTATTCCAGCCAAGAGAATGCACGTCGTCTACAACGCGTTAGATTATCACTCTCAAAAGCAATTTCGGCAAAGAGTAACCCCAGAGCAAATCAGCGAAACTCGCATTGGACTATTCCGAGATTCGAACTTGCCAATTCTTGTCTGCTGCAGTCGCTTGTTGCCGCATCGACAATTAGAACTTGCAGTTGCTGCGTTGGGAGTATTAAAACGACGAGGCGTTCATATCAACTTGCTTTTGATAGGCGATGGCCCGGAACGCGCCAAGCTTGAATCGCTTGTCGCTCAGAATCAAATTGAAGCCCATTTCTTCGGAGCATGTTATGACGAAGCGATTCTATCAAGACTGATTATGTCTTCGGATTTGACCGTAGCTCCTGGAATGGTTGGCCTGACGGCAATGCAGAGTCTGGCCTATGGCACACCTGTATTGACGCACAATGATCCATTCCATCAAGCCCCTGAATCCGATTGCCTTGAACCTGGAATCACAGGACAATTCTTTGAATACGGTAATGTTGAGGATCTCGCAAACAAGATCGACGATTGGTTTGCTTGTCAACCTGACCGAGAAGTCGTTCGAAACAGTTGCGAAAGCATCATTGAGAAATTTTATAACCCTGAGTACCAAGCTCGAGTGATTGAGCGAGCTGTATCTGGAATCGATGCCGACGACTTGTTCATGCTTAAAGAGAGTTTAGTCGATGGGGACCGCGATCCACAGAATGAGGACCCCCTCTTCGAATCAATGCAAAGGCAAACAGTAAATGACTAAACGTTTTGACATATGTGTCGTGGGCTTGGGTTACATAGGGCTACCCACCGCGTCGATCTTCGCAACCAAAGGTAAACAAGTACTTGGCGTGGATGTAGTCGAGTCCGTGGTGGAGACAATCAATCAGGGAAAGATCCATATTCAGGAACCCGATCTTGACATCCTGGTGAGAGCCGCTGTTCAAAGTGGAAATCTAGTGGCCCGAACGAAACCCGAGGAGGCGGACGTCTTTATCATTGCTGTCCCAACGCCTTTTCATCGGGATGGGAATTCTCATTTGCCTGACTTGTCGTTCGTCGAGTCCGCAACTCGGTCACTTGCATCCGTTGTAAAGCCAGGCAATCTAATCATCTTGGAATCCACCAGCCCGGTCGGAACAACAGAACAAATTCGAACTTGGCTTTTAGAGGAGCTGGGACCAACCGCCAACCCGGACGACTATCATTTCGCCCATTGCCCCGAGCGGATCTTACCAGGGCAAATGTTGCGGGAATTGGTAACCAACGATCGAATTGTTGGAGGAATGACTGAGAAGGCCGCCGAGATGGCCAAGATTCTGTATGAGTCGTTTTGTTCCGGCGAAATTTTTTTGACAGACGCGAGAACTGCCGAGATGGCTAAGTTGACGGAAAACTCGTTTCGCGACGTCAATTTGGCATTCGCCAACGAGTTATCCATCATTTGCGATGAACTCGGAATCAACGTTTGGGAACTGATTCGATTGGCAAATCGACATCCACGCGTGAATATCCTGAGGCCCGGCCCAGGGGTTGGCGGACACTGCATCGCGGTCGATCCTTGGTTTATCGTTGCGGCGGCCCCCCAACAATCTCGATTGATTCGAAC
>JBEBHM010000024.1:0-24338 GCA_040080875.1 Pirellula sp. | reverse complement strand
ATGAGCCTGAGGCGCTAGCCGAGCTTTATGATCGATCGGCTAGCGCCTCAGGCTCAATTAAGCGAATGATGTGTAATATCGGAAAGCGAGACGGCCTCCAAGGCCGCTGGGGTCTTTATGGAACAAAAGTTGCGCAACAAGGATGCGCCACAACCCCAACAAATCAAGAAATGTCAGCTCTAAAGCTATTTGCTTTGGTCTTGAATCTGACTAAACAGCCACGCCTTGGCATAAGTCCAATGCCGATAAGCATTGGTCCGCGACAAGCCAAGCACGTCGGCAGCTTGTTCGACGGACAGCCCAGCAAAGTACCTTAGCTTTACCATCTCCGCCGCAGGCTGGTCGTGTTTTGCAAGATTTTCAATGGCGTCGTTGAGTCCCAAAAGCTCGTCTGGCGGCAAAGCGCAAACTAGCTCCGCTTCGTCGAAATCAATACGTGTCATCTCGCCGCCATGTCGGACTCGCAGTTTGCGACGGGCGTTTTCCACCAGGATCCGTCGCATCGCTTCTGCTGCGGCGCCAAAAAAGTGGCCCCGTCCGTTCCAATGCTGCGGCTTATCGACATCTACTAACCGAATATAAACGTCGTGCACCAATGCCGTCGCCTGAAGTGTTTGGCCTGGTTTCTCTTGGGCTAATCGCGCCGTTGCAAGCTTTCGCAGTTCGTCGTACACCAAGGGCAACAATTGGTTGGCCGCCGATGGATCTCCCGATTCGATTTGCGACAGAATTCGGGTGACATCGGACATAGAAATAGCTCAAAGTGAGAAGCTTGTACTACTGCAATTGTAGTCGGACATCTGAAACCGAAAACGCCTGAGCCGGCCCAGACCATGTGCCTTGCGCCAAAGAAAGGATTTCATTTCGGATCTGCGATTGGAATCCAAATCCAAACGGTATTGGCAATTCCGAATGGTTCGCCGACCACGAGTTCGATCGAGTCCACTCGTTTGCAAGTTTCACCTTCGGAAGCTTGGGATTCTCGCTATATGAGCGTGCGCAATTCCGCTCACATGTAGCGGAAACCGTCAAGGTTTTCGAGGCGTTGCCGAAACGCATAATGCGTTCCGCGACGGCCGAATTGCGCACCATCTTTTGATAAACGATCCCCTCGAACTTCGCTCTGCCTTGCCTTACGTCGCTGGAGGGAGAAATCCGATTGGACGAGTCGCACTATTGGCCGCGTAGAAGTTGCGGACGTTTGGAAGGATGTCGGTCAACGTCGAGTCGTTTTGGATTCCAAACCAAGTTGCAAGTTCAGCGTTGTATTGATCGACGGATGTTGTCGGGATAAGTCTGCCCCGCCCGAGGTCGAGGGAATTGTTAAGAGCCAACGAAGTCGGGTAACTTCCGTATACTTTGCCGCCAAGCACGGCTCCGCCCATGACCATATGATTACCACCCCACGCGTGGTCACTGCCTGTACTATTGGGTGCTAGCGTCCGGCCAAAGTCCGATGCAGTAAATGTGGTGACGTTTTCGGCCACGTTGAGTTGAACGGTAGCATTATGGAACGCATCGAGCGCTTTGCTGACACCTGGTAGCATGGAGGCATGGCTGGCGATCTGGTTGTCATGACTGTCCCAACCGCCAACCGAAACAAAGAATATTTGTCGTGTCTGGGCGAACGCAGTCCGAGCACGGATGACACGTGCGACCATACTCAGGTTGGCAGCAAGTCCTCTGATACCGCTGGGGATCGTTGCGTCGTTTGCGATGGCTGTGAATTTGTCCGCAATGGCGGCTGGCAGAGGCCCCGCAGTCGACCCTGTACCAGCGTTGTCGGTAGCGTCAAAGAAGCCTTGGGCTGCGTCGATGCCTTTTCGCTTGTAGCGAGCAAGACTTCGTTGAAGCAGATCGCTGTACATTGCGCCCAAGGCACTGTCCGCTGGAGGATAGATACCGTTCAAGCCTGTCGAGCCGTTGACGACGAGATTGTGAACTCGATCGTAGTTGTTACCGGTCGTATTGTTCTTGCTGTATCCGCTGGGCAAAGCTGCGCCCGTGGAGCCCACCACATACGGAAATACGTTGGTTCCCGTTTGGAATACGTTGAGCGATCCCAGCGCAATGTTCATTGAGATCAGGTCGGTTGGGTTGTGCGAAGCGGTGAGCAGATCCGCCATGCGCCCTCCCCACCCGCTAGCTTGTGAACGCGATTGAGGAATCGACGTTTGCCAATGTTGGATTAGGTCTGCGTGCGAGAACAACCCCAGAGGTTTTCGAGCGGTGGTATACGCAGTCTTGCTGGCGATCGGGACGACAAGGCTACCCACGTTGGCTATGAACGCGAGCTTGCCAGTGTTGTAAAGCGTCTGGACTTCCGGCATCGATTTGTTGACGCCCAGCTTGCGACCCGCAGGTGACGCGATATCTACTGGAATCGGGAGCAGGTCCGCAATAGGTTTGGCCAAGGTTGTACGAACCGCAGTGTACGCCGCATGTTCGGCAGCATCGTAAGGGGTCAGGATGTTGAATGTATCGATACCGCCGTTTAGAAAGATGCAAACCAACGCGCGATAAGGTGAGTTGTCGGTCTTGGTGATCCTCCCAATTTTAGAGTCCGCATAGGCCGCTTGCGTCAATTTCAAGCTGAGCATTTGCGATAGCACCGAAGTCGAACCGAGAGCGGCACAACCTCCGGTGAATTTCATGAACGCTCGCCGTGAAGCAATTTCGTCCCGTGTCAGCAACGATTCCAAAGAGAGATGGTTTTGGGGCATGGCTTATTTCAACTCCAAAGTTGAGTTACTGGCGGACACAATAAATAAGAAAGTGACTAAGAAAAGGTTAGTATCGAATCAGGTAGCAAGGAGAATTCATCACGGTCATCAACGCTCCTCGCATTCGGTCTCGATCACGATTGGGGTTGGTATTGGTCTGAGGCACATTGGTAATGATCGAACTGCTTAATCGAGAGCGATAGTCATCCGTCATCGTTCCGTTGCAAAGAACTCGATCGAGATACTCCACGAGGGCAACGGGATCAGCCGCAAGTGTTTTCTCCGTCGCAAAATCAAAGGGCAAGACGGCGTTCACAGCCACATTGGGTGTGACCGTGGTATCTGTATAGAGACCTTGAGTGATAGACTCTGCCGTGACATCCGCCCGCGTTCGGTTTTGCCAGGAGTTGGACACGACGGCTGTTAGCAATTGAAATTCAGGAGCGAACAAGTCTGCATTCGGTATATTTCGCGATCCTACTGCAGTCGCCATGCCACCGGATGGTTGATGGTGCGGCAAATAAAAGTTGAACACCGACGGAGATCGAAACGGGGCTTGGTTCCAAGTTCCTGGCGTAGCGTTCAAATAGAATTTTCCTCCGTTGGTAGTTGGCGGAACTCCGTAGCGACGGAAGAAGCTGGCATATTGGACCACAGGCTCGACTAGCCGACCAAACTCAGTCCCCGCACCTGTGACCACAAGCCGAGTCGGGTTTCTTAATCGTGTGATGCGAAGCGATGTCCACGCTTCGTCGTCGATCAGGATTGCTTTGACAACCGCCTTCATGTCCCCTTTGACACCAGCACCGTTGTTATTAAAAACGGTTGCTACTCGAGAAATGTAGCCTTTCGAAGGATTGGAACGCACGAGTCGCTGGATCAACATACGACTGATAAAGGGAGCAACGTTGGGATGAGCGTACAAGTTATTCAGGCCATCCGTGATGTCGATGTTTCCATTGGCGTTCCCTGGAATCGTTCCACTTACCAAGACTTTTGGGCCCGTTTCATGCGCGCTGTTGGTCATGATCATCGGGTCGATCAAATTCAAATAGCCGCTGGTAATGCTGGTGCCATTTCCGCTTGCGTAGTTAAAGCCGGTGAACACCTTCGCAAACTCTTTGATGATTTCGTTGTCGTATGTCGGAATCACTTCCCCTTCGCTATCGAGCTTGTATGTACCGTCGATGTTGAGCTCGTTGAGTCCAATTGATAGAAGCTGCATGATCTCGCGAGCGTAGTTTTCGTCCGGAAACGTACCGGATGCGGCGTTGGTCTTTTGATTGCGCAACGAGCTGAGCCATGTGCCCATGATCGGATGGTACGTGACGTCTTGAAGTACGTCACGATAAGTATCATCGCAACGGTTAAGCAAAATGTCGTAGTATGAGCCCATTCCGAACCAATACGGCTTGTCGGGAAACCCAGCTGGAAAATCTACGTTGTTGAAGTTTTCTCCACCTTCGCCGACAACGCATATTTGGATCAAGGCCCAGGCAAGCCGCTGTTTCAGTTGATCGGGTGCGGCGATCGCGTTATGCCAAAATGCATGGTAACGATAGCGAAGCAGATTCTTCGTCGCATCGTTGTATGCGGTTATCCCGTCTGCAGCCATAAAGCTCTTCATGGTCGCGATATGCAGAGTCGGGGGCAAAGCAAATTGAGCATCGATCCAATTGGAGCACGCAGTGGTTATTCCAACCGCAGCCATCTGATCCGCCAACGCAGCGATCTCCGTGTCCTTGGCTCCAAACGTGGCTCGATTTAAGAATTGCTGTGCACGCAACTCAAGCATTAATCGGATTTGCGCCGCATCGGATGCAACAACAAAGGTTCCTGCATTGAGAGTTGCCTGGAAAGAGGAAAGACAAATCGCGAAAACACAAGCGATCAGGCTATGTCGCATAAAGCACCTTTTCAATTGAGACAAGACAGGTTCGTGCGGGGTCACTTGCTGTAGGGTCGTATGAAGCAACTCAAAAGACCACTAATGGGCGAAGATACCGAATTGATTCTCTATAGTCAATCATTTTCCTGAAACAAATCGTTAGCATCGGAAGCGGAACTGTCACTTGCTTGCGCGGCGGGCCTGCAACAGTCCGCAGGAACCGTCACTTGCTTGCTCGGCGGGCTTGTAACAGACCGTTAGGTTCGGCGAACGGTTGCATAAGCCAACACCCGCTTCCTTCGAAAGAAAACGGCCACCAACGCAGCCATGCAAATCGAAAGGAGGGACGTGGGCTCAGGGACCGCCGTAAACGTGATGTTGTCGATCCCAATTCCGTCCACCACACCGGACAGGTTGGGGTTGACGGTGAGATTGGTAAAAGTCAAAGCAGGGTTGCTTTCAACAATTCCAATAAAGTAAGCGAATGAACGAGTGAGCGATCCCGCTGTTGGCCCAAGATCGATCACCGTGGTTGAACTTATCAGCGAAGAAGTTGTTCCAACGCTGATTCCAACCTCGTTGCTGAGTAATTCACTGGGCGAAATGATATAGAGCCCAACGCTCGTGACGGGAAGCTGAAATTGAAATACAAAGGACTGTTTGATGACATCACCAACGCTGGAACCAAGATAGTTAAGTCCTGAAAATGTTTTCAATCCCGGACTAAATGCGACACTGCCATTGGTCACGATCAAATCGCCAGTGACCGAATTGTTGGGATCGAACCGTATCCCTTGGAAGAACGAGTTGTTGGGTAAGACCGTCCCGTCAGCGATGGGTGCCCCGCCAGCGTTCACATCGAAGTTGATGGTGGTGGCCGCGCGACCTGCAATGGCTGTGTTGAAATTCGCAGAATTGTTATACGTGAATAAATCAGCCAATACCAAGGTGCTGTTCAGCGACACAAAACAAACAACCCCAAAAACCAATCTTACAAATTGGCTCCCAAAAAATGCACGTCCACGTCGATAAGTCAGTGGATCCATGGCGATCTCACGATGCTTCTGAAGAGAGAAAAGGTAGCACAACCAGCGAGTGATTTGCTACGTCTGGATGTACTCAACTAAAACGACTATTGGTCTAATCTTAATCGAAGTACGGTCATCCGAAAAGCTTTTTCATCGATTCTCGTTCCCGACGAAAACGCTCCCGCAAAGCAAAAGCGAGAGATGAGCCAGCTACCAAATTTTTTCGAAAAGGGGAGCAAAATACCAAACGGCGCCGACGACCGAACTGCATGTTACCGCCGCAATCACGACGCGTACCCAAGGGTTATTCCCCAAACGGCCGAGCAACAAGTCGACCACACCTCCTATCGTCGGCAGGAATAGAATGCATGCCAACAACCAATCTGGCACTTCGGGTGACTCAAAAAACCGGCTGACTACCAGATTTGCAACCGACATGATCAACATCGGAATCATCACAACCGACATTGGCCAACCGAAATGGAGTTTTGCATATGAACCTTTCACAAGCCCAACCGCGGATGCGCCTAAGCAAACCGATGCGCCAACTAAACACCAGTTCCCAAGACTACCATAGGACTGCAAAGTCAAAACGGCCACGCAACCAAATTGTCCTAAGACTACCAACGGGCTCCATCGCGAACCGCCCGTACTCGCAATGGAATTCAATGCGAATACGTTCAACGCAATAGCCACTAACGCCAGAGCAAACCAAGGCATCAACTTGCTCGAGAGATCTTTCCAAATATCTCCTTCGTTGAGGCAGACAAAAAGAGTTCCCACGGCAAGACAAGCTGTGAGCGAACTCGCGACAGCCACATGATGATTTGGGACAGTAAAGAAACTACGGGCCAGTGCCATGATCAGGATGCAACTGGGAATCGCCCAAACCATCCACTCCCACTGATAGCCGGCTTTCCAAGTTCCCCATTCGTTGGGTGTGGCGATGAGGCCGCGCCCCCAAAGATCCGAAGCGATCATGGACAAAGAGCAAATCAATGCTCCAAAGATTGTACGTACGGCCATCGCGGCTATAGGCTCATCGTCGTAGAACTCCTCGCCCGGGTCGGTGGATGCGAGTAGGAAGCAGCCAACAAAGGAACCAACAAATGGGAGCAGTAACCTTTGCAATAATGTCTCAACGTCCATTGCCAATCTCGCGTACTTTCGTCACTACAACTTGGTTGGTTCAATGAACACGGGAACGAGCTTTTCAAACGCTGCAACATCGCAGGGATACTCCGTTTTCGCAAGGAACAAACCGCCCGCGTTTGGCGACTCGGCTCGTCGTTCCTGCGACATGTGTTCAATCGCCGTGGTGATCACCAGCCAAACATGATCCTTCCAAATCACCCACTGAGGACACGTTGCCTGCGGGCTCCCCTGAGTGCTCCAAGTCTCTTCGACAAGGCCCGTGGCGACTGAGTATTGGACGGTTCGTCCAAAGGGAGCAGATGTCGGGTTGTACAAGGAAACGACAATGCTCTTTCCATCCAACGTGGCGGTCATGCCATCAGGCACACCCACGTCCTGCGAAAGATCTACGACCGTGCGTTCGGATTCGATCGTTCCACTACTTGTATTGACTCGATATGCCACTACTTTGCGCGTGGGGGAGTCGATATCGAGCAACTCGACGTGATCTTCGTCCAATGGGCGAACCACTTTGCCGTTGCTGCAAATCTGATCTGACCGCAGTCGAAATAGTCGTGCATCCCGTTGCCTCCAAAAATAAAGCCCGGCCTTTTTTGTCCGGAACTCTAAATCTTTGGTGCCGAATATGAGATTCCCGTCCCAAGTGACCGCATCGTTGATAATCGTCCCGGAACAATCCGAATCGATGCCGTCGATGAACACTTGGTAGCTGCCGTTTTCGGGCGAATAGACTCCGATACTTCGCTCACATCCAACCACGAATTTGTCGCGATCCGTCGGGAATGCGAAACCGGGACGACCGGGTAAATCGTAGGTGACATCTTGGTTTGTGTTGAGATCAAAGATGTGCAACGATCCGTGGTTGGCGCTTGCTCCGTGCTGGATCGCAACCCACGAGAATCTTCCGTTTCCGAGCGGGTAAGGACCTTCCGGCAAAAACCGAAAGGCCTCGTCGGAGGGAAGGTGCAGAATTTCCGTAGTTTTCAATTCGGTTACGCTTTCTCAAATGCCGAGTCAAAGGCTCGACCACTCGGCGCAAAATCGATGTTGCGAACGAAGTCGGAGGCTTCTTTGGCCCCAAATTCTCGGTCCATGCCGGAGTCTTCCCATTCCACGCTAAGCGGTCCCGCATAGCCCACATCATTCAGTGCGCGAACAATCTCTTCGAAGTTCACGCTGCCTCGCCCTGGACTACGGAAATCCCATCCTCGTCGCGGGTCACCAAAATTCAAGTGGCTGGCAAGTATTCCCGAGCGCCCATTGAGCTTGGTTGTCGCATCCTTGACGTGAACGTGATAGATTCGGTCCGGAAAAGCGCGAATGAACTCCACGGGATCAACCCCTTGCCAGATGAGGTGGCTCGGATCGAAATTGAAACCGAATTCGGGACGGTTGTCCAATGCCTTGAGCGCCATCTGTGCCGTGTAGATATCAAACGCGATCTCCGTGGGATGCACTTCCAAAGCGAATCGAACACCACACTTTGCGAACTCGTCCAAGATGGGATTCCATCGCTTGGCTAACAGCTTGAATCCGTCATCGATCATCGACTGCGGTACGGGAGGAAACGAATAATTAAGGTGCCAAATGCTGGAACCAGTAAATCCGTTGACCACGCTCACACCGAATTTTTTGGCGGCTCGCGCGGTGGCTTTCATTTCTTCGATGGCACGATCGTTCACACCTTGCGGGTTCCCGTCTCCCCAAACGTATGCAGGCACAATCGATTTATGTCGTTGGTCGATCGTATCTAGAACGGCTTGTCCCACCAAGTGCGCGCTGATTGCGTGACATTGAAGCCCTAACCCATTCAGCAGTGAACGTTTCTTGTCGCAGTAAAGAGGATCCGAATTGGCTTTGTCAACTTCGAAATGGTCTCCCCAACACGCCAATTCAATCCCATCGTATCCAAAATCTTTGGTAAGCTGTGCCATCTTGGTGAGCGGCAAGTCGGCCCATTGGCCAGTAAACAAGGTGACAGGTCTAGCCATACTGCGATGTCTCCAAAAGTATGTGAATTCGGAATGGATTTGAGGCTAACAGGATAGCATGATCTCGATTCTAGTTACAGCAGGGTCCGTTGGAGACTTGTGCTCGATTGAGCTTGAGAAATGAGGAGATTGAATGCGCCCTACCCTTGCCATCGTCGAGTCCGTCGATCTCGGAGACTTGGTTCGCATCCAAGAACTTCGCTATCGCATACTTCGCAAACCGTTTGGAATGCCTTACGCAAGTGCCCAATTTCCGGAGGATAATCTCAGCGCAACACTTCATTTGATGGCCACATCGAATCAAGGAATCTTGGGCTGTGCCTCACTTCTGTTCGACCTTTCGAAATCGAGAACTCAATTGCGTGGGATGGCGATTGCCGAAGAATGGCAACGGCACGGAATCGGAACTTTGTTATTGGAGCGAGTGCATGAAATCGGAGTCGATCGAAAACAGCAACTTTGGTGTAACGCCAGAGCGTCCGCCGTTGCGTTCTACCAGCGAAATGGCTGGACGACGTGTGGCGATTTTTTCGATGTACCGCTTGTAGGGGCTCACATTGTGATGGAATGGCATGGAATGTCCTCGGGCAAATCCTAATTGGTTAATCGTGCGTTAGAATGGAGGTTAGTATTGGGTGCTAAAACCTCGACTCAGATAAAAGCATGATCAGCCCAAATAAAAAACCGGTCGTTTTGTACGACGGCCAATGCAATTTTTGCCGATCCCAGATCAATCTGATTCGCCGTTTAGGCGGGCAAAGCCGCTTGGAGTTTGTTTCGCTGCACGAACCAGGAGTCCGCGAGAGCTATCCCGATTTGTCGATCGAGCAGTTGATGGACCAGATGTGGATCGTGGCTCCCGACGGTCAGCGATACGGAGGCGCCTTTGCGGTCCGCTATCTTGCGCACAAGCTCCCATTGCTTTGGCCTATCGTCCCGGCTTTGCATATCCCTGGGACGATGAAGCTATGGCAGTTTCTCTATAAGCAAGTTGCAAAGTACAGGTATCGAATTGCCGGACGAACCTGTGAACCCAATGGGACTTGTTCATTGCACTATCCGAAGTCGCTCTCCTCCAAAGAATCGTCGCGTTAGCCCATCGGTATGTTCACTCACGAGCTTGTTCGCGAGCGACTGGAAAGCCAAGCTCGACAATTGGGCTTTTCTCTGTTTGGTATCGCAAACTCACAGCGCTCGCCCGGCTATGAACAACTGCTCGAGTGGATTGATCGCGGATATGCAGGCACCATGTCCTATATTCCGAAACGGGCGGTCGCATATGAACACCCGAATTCTGTGCTGGAGGGTTGCCGCAGCATTGTGATGTTGGCGATGCCCTATTCGTGTGTTTCTGACCGGGCCTCCCAACCGCTTCCCATTGGGGGGAACACGAGTGACTGTCGGATCGGTAGCTATGCGTCGGGACAAGTCGATTACCATGACCTCATTCACGATCGGCTCAATCAACTTTGCAAGAGCCTCAATGAGATGTTGCCAGGTTCACTTGCGCGCGGCGTGGTCGATACGGCTCCTCTTATGGAGCGGGATTTCGCCCAATTGTCTGGCTTGGGTTGGATTGGCAAAAACACTCTTCTGCTCAATCGCGAGATCGGTAGTTATTTTTTCTTGGCAGCCCTCCTTACGAATGCCCACTTCGAAGCGGACCAACCCTTTGCCGCAGACCACTGCGGGACCTGCACCGCATGCTTGGATGCTTGCCCAACCTCCGCTTTTGTGAGCCCCCGAGTTCTTAATGCGAGTCGATGTATTAGCTACTTGACCATCGAACATCGAGGGTTAATTGACTCCGAACTGAGCGATCGCATGGACAATTGGATCTTTGGCTGCGATGTATGCCAGATCGTTTGTCCTTGGAATCGCAAGGTCCAAGCCGCAGTTCCGCCTGAACTCCAGCCTGTCGAGATGGACATGCGACGATCTTTGAAATTCTGGCTCACCCTCGATGAATCCTCCTTTCGCGTACAGTTTCGACATACACCTTTTTGGAGAACGAAGCTAACAGGCATGCAACGAAACGCTATGATCGTGGCTGCAAATTCGAACCGACAAGAGTTGATTCCGATCATCGAGAGCTTTCTCGCTCATCACGATGAGGTCCTCCGCGAGACAGCCCGAAGATGCATGACGAAACTTTCGGAATTCGATTCGATATGACAACGAGTTAATCATCCGATTCATTCAAGCCACCTTACCATCAACTTGTATCCCTGCAATCGTTCACCATTTAAATCCATCGATGACAAACTTCAATTACCTGCTGCGTACGTCACTCCTATATCTCACGATTTGTTTCTCCATGTCGATGAGTGGGCCGTCCCATGCGATGGCTCAGGACAATACGCGATATTTGATTATCCACTCAGATGATGCCGGAATGTGCCATTCGGTGAACATGGCCACGCAAGCGGCGCTGGAGTCCGGAATTGTTAGCTCAGCAAGCATGATGGTTCCGTGCGCATGGTTCAAAGAATTTGCATTGTACGCGAAAGATCATCCGCAATATGACTACGGCATTCACTTGACGCTCAATTCCGAGTGGGATGTCTATCGCTGGGGGCCGGTGGCTCCCTGTGACCAAGTTCCTAGCTTGATCGACTCCGAAGGGTATCTTTGGGATGGAACAGCGCAAGTGGCCATGCATGCTAAGGCCGAACATGTCAAAATTGAACTCAAAGCACAAATCGACAAGGCCTTGTCGTTCGGCGTTCCGCTTAGTCATCTTGATACCCACATGGGAGCGCTCGTCACGCGACCTGACTTAGTGAGCGTCTATGTGGATTTGGCTCTCGAGTACGATCTTCCGATTCTCTTCTTCGGCCAAATTTCGGATGGGATCAAGAAAGAATACCCTGCCCTTGCTGAGCGGTTCGGTCAAGTGGTCGCCAAACTGACCGATCGCAAGCTTCCATTGCTTGATACGCTTCTGCAGTTCTACGGTGGAGCCAATTTGGAGCTCCGCGAGAAAACCTACTTCGAAGAATTAAAGAAAATTCAGCCGGGAGTCACTCAGCTAATTGTGCATTGCGGAATTGAGAACGACGAACTGCGCAGGATTTCGGATAGTTCTTTGCGACGCGATCAAGATCGCAGAATCTTTACCGATCCCAAAACGAAAAAGTGGCTCGATGACCAGGGCCTTAAGATCATCAATTGGAAACAGTTTCGAACAATGACGGCCAATAAATCCAATTGACGGCCGCGTGTAGGTCCGCATCTCCGAGGCGGACAGCTCAAACGGGACCCAGCGTCTCCGGAGATACGCTGCTACGTATTTCGACTCAACGTATCCGCTGATTTTCTCGGACGGCCTGGAGCAAGACCGGGCTCGGTTGCGGAATGTGAAGCGTTTCCTGGCGGCCATGTGAGTCCTTGAGAATGACCGTCATCTCCACGGAGGATTCCGTCAATGGGAGAGCCTTGGGTGCTTGTGGACCAGTTGAGGTTGCCATCATCGTCGGGCTCGATGCGTCCCTTTCATTGAACAATCGCTGCAAAGAGAGCTTGGCCAGTTGTTGATAGACTACCTCTGCACCGTTGTAGAGCCCTTCTTTTAGATTGGGATCGGCAGCATAACAAACTCCGATCAACTCGCCCCGCTCGTCGAACAATCCGCCGCCGCTCCTGCCTTCGACTGGTTGGCCATCCACCTCAACGTTGGCGGGACCGAGATAACGATTGAGTTTGGTAATGCGAGAGTCGATGCGATTGGGCGGTGCTCCTCGGTCGCAGCCCACACTGAAGACCTTTTGTCCTTCGACCAGCTGCCTGTTCTTCGGAATCAATTTGACAGGAACTATTTCTCGCGATGGTCGAAACGTGAGTAACCCGATGTCCGTCTCTTTGGCCTGGAAATCAATGAGCACCGCTGGATAGGTTTGAACCTGACCATCAATAAATGTTTCGATCGTTATTTGTGCGTTGCCTTGGCTCTCTCGGAACAAGTGTCCGCAGGTCAAAACCAATGCCTCACCTTGGTGTGAGTCGATTACGGTTCCGCTCCCAACCGATTCGTGATGAGACTCTTGCACTCGAATGCGCACGCTCGAAGCCGTTGGATCGAAACGTTGCGAGGGCGATTGCCCGTCGAGCCCAAAGCGTGTCGTTCCAGAGGTCAACGCACTTGTTCCTGCCATCGGTATCAAAGCCATCGGCGATTGACCGCGGACCAACGGAGCATTGGTTGTCTTCGCTTCTGCGGACGCGTTCGGTACGGAGCGAAGGCTATCCGGAGAGGATGCCGCTAGGAGCCGCTGATTGAGTTCGCGATAGCTCACAGACCCTACGATCCGATCCTGTTCGCGTCCATTGCGCACTAAGACAGTTGTAGGCATTTTTTGAATTTGCCACCGGGCAGCGATATGTGAGTCATGCTGTGCATCGAATCGCCGGACGACCCAACCATCTCGAATCGCTTGATCGGTCGCAAGGTGCATTTCCGTGCAAATCGGAGACGTTCGATCAGTAAACTCGATCGCAATGCAATCGCCGACTTGCCCCGCATGCACTCCCGTTATGTTGCCCAAAATCCAAAGGCAAGCACCGAGAATCGTAACGACTTGGTTGGTAGACATTCGGCAATTGCCCCTGTTTGATTCCATTTCATGAGCTTGGCCACATCCGTGCGGCTTATCTGCAACCCACCACGTAAGTTGGTTCCCAGGGGAGTGTCTAAACTCCGAAACGTCAACGCAATATCAATGCGACAGCGGAAAGCGAGTGGCAGTCGGTGCTTTTCATTTCCCAATTCGAAAAAGTCTAATACATTCCGGCTATTCGCAATCTTGACACTGGCAAGATTGCATGCTAACGTCATGGGGGTTGTATTTGACTTTTGGCAGGGGCAAGGGCCGTTGAGGCTCGGGGAGCTAAAATGACCGTCAAGCAAAAATGGCTGGCAGCCGTTCTACTTTTGATTTGCGGCTGTAATTCTTCGGCTTCCAAGTTCGATCAAGAAATCAATCTGGCAAAGCGGGCGGCGCTCGGTCAATTGAACGACGACGAAAAGCAAAAATTGCTTGCAGAAAATCACCCAGTCCTTCTGCAGGTCTCAGATCCCAATATTCGACGCTTGCTAAAGATGTTTGCTGAGCTTCCAAATGAACAGCAAACCGAGTTGCGAGAAAAGAAATTTCTGAAATGGCGTTTTACCGATCTCGATAAATATCGCCAGCAGGTATTCAAAGACGTGTTGACGATGAACTTGAAATTGCTTTCGGCCGAAGACATTTCGATTGGTACCAACAAAGTGCTTGCTTTACTTTCCAAAAGTGAGCTTGGGTTTGCTGTCGTTGATATCCCGAGCAGTGGCGAGAGCGTAGTCAGTTGTTATGTACTGTGGCCCGACCGGCTTTCACCAACCTGGGTTGGGGTGGCGAACTCCAAGGCGCTCAAGGCGAGCGATGCAACCGAAGCCCACATGCTTCGATTGCCTATGCTAAAGAACTTCAAGACCAGCCGACTTCCGTCAGGCCCTTCGATTGACGATTCGAAGAATAACGATCCTGATCTGTTGATACCTGCCAAGGGTACTAAATCGCAACTGTTCACGAAGAGCCGTTTGCTTCCAACGCGATAATGACGAACTCTACGGCTTGGTTGGCGAACGATTCGAATTCCAACTGCCCAACCGGTGTTTCCCCGAACACTTGATCCAAGTGCAGAGTCGCCAGCCCATGTACCGTACTCCAAGCAAAGCCGCTTGCGACACGCGCGTCAATGTCGACTGGCGATGGGCCTGCTTTGCGTGTGGCGATGTAAGCTTGCATGGCCGCAAAAAGTGCTCCGAATGTGCGTTGTTCAGCCGCCTTGAGGAGCGGATGATCGTTGGGACAAATTAGTTCCGGTCTAAACATCAATCGAAAGAGTTCAGGGTTTGCTCTAGCGAATGCAAGATACCCCCGTCCAACTGCACGCAATTGAGCAATCGGTTCGCATGCATCAAGTTCGCTGGCTACCAGTTCAATGGTGGCATTCATCGAGTCGAAACCAGAGGCTGCCATGGCGGCAAGCAAAGCTGCTTTCGTGGGGAAGTAGTGATAGGGTGCGGAATGAGACACCGACGCAGCGCTGGCCACGTTTCGCAACGTCACCGCATCGATGCCGCGTTCCCTCAAAAGAGTCAGCCCAGCACCGATCAAGGCTGGGACTAAATCTCCATGGTGATAATTTTTTTGATCTTCCCGCTTCTTGCTCATGGCCCTTTCGGATTCTAAGGCAATTCGCGAAGCTTCCTGAGCCATCCATGCAAATCTGCAGGCCATGGCATCTTGAATGCAAGTGAATCGCCTGATATTGGATGCTTGAATTCGAGCGTCGCGGAGTGCAATGCTTGTCTTGGTGCACCGCTTAGGTCATCGATTCGAGTTCCTTCCAGACTACGATTGTAGATCATATCGCCACATAGCATGTGGCCAGCCTCCGACAGATGGATTCGGATTTGATGCGTACGACCGGTTTCCAAAACGCATTCGATCATGGAATATTCGCCGAACGCTTCGATGGGGCGAATATGGGTAATTGCGTTTTGGGCCGATGGATCTTCGGTGCGGTCTGCAGGCATCGTACCTCGCTTGCCATCACCTCGATCTCGAACGAGCACGCTCTTGAAAGTTTGGGCAATTGGGTGTCCATGCACTACTGCGTGGTACTTGCGAACTACCTCATGATTTCGAAAGGCCTTTCCCAACAACTGCGAGATCGAAGGGGTTCTCGCAAAGATCATCAATCCACTGGTGTCTCGATCCAATCGATGAACCGCAATGACTGCGAATTTTTTTAGCCGCAACGCTCGCTGCCGCTGGGCGTCTTGGCCCGTCAGTCGCCGATGCGTTTTTTTGTTGACGTTCCGCTTGATTGGTGGTTCAACGTCCCACTCCTGATTCCTCGATGCAAAGTGCTTTTCCAAGGACTCGGGTAAAAGCTCCTCAAGCGTCGGCTGCAACTGCTTTCGTTTTTTCCGCAAGTGGCGTTCTTCAAAATGGCGAGTCGAGGTCACGCCAGGTGGTTTCTCAACGACCACCAAGAAATCGTCCACATAGACGATCTTTACCGCCGTGGACTGAACAGGTTTGGCAAGAGACTCACGCCACAACTTGATCACGTCTTTCGGTGACAACTTGCGAGCCTGGTCTAAGCAGAGATTGCCGTTCACCTGGACCCGGCGTTTTAGAATCGCTTCGCGTACTTGCCCCCAACTCCAACCGTTCAGCCGCTTCTTAAGCGCCGCGCCCAGCGTTTGACCTTCGTCTTCTTGAGTGAGATGAATAAGTTGGAACGCGGTTGGCTTGTCTTTGGTCATGAATGGACTTGGCTATTGCCAAATGCGATCATCATTGTGCCACTTGGCACCGGAGGCGTGAGTTGTCGTGATCGCGTCATTCATCTTGACTTTGCTTGCCACTTCCCAGGAATTCACCAAAACTCCTCCGCTGGCGGAAACGACCCAACCTTGAACCGTTTTGATAAAACTGCATTGAGGGTCAAGCGATTTCGCAACGTCAAACTTAGCCAACTCGATCTTGGACTTGTCTCCAAGGATGGCCGTCAAATCACACTGAGCCAGCGATTGCAAATTCTGTGACTCAATCACAGCCGACACGATACACAAATCCATGACGTTTCGCAATTCGCCGAAAACGGGATCTTTAATTGCCAACTCATCCAGCTTAGACGTAAACAGGTCGGCCCATTTGCGAGCTAGCTTGTCCACTTTGCCGGTTTGTTTGAAAGAGCCATCGGATGTGATTTGGTCTTGTTCCGTGGACGTTTTGATTCCTGGGCCGCTAATCCGCCATGCTAAGCGATCAGCGGAATGTTCGATGGCCGAATAGTCACATTCCATCCACCATCGCGACTGGAGCTGCGATGTGCCGGATTGGTTGCTGATCATCTCGATATAGCTCGGAAGTCCCTTGACCGGTGCTTTGGCCAAATTCATTCCGTAGAGTTTCATTCGATAATCGGCAGCGAGAATAACTTGAGCCATGTGGCTGTCGGGTGACAATCCTGTCAATTTGACTTGCTGAGGACCGAAGGCCTGCGTCATGGCTGGCTCAAACGATTTCGGATTCATGTTGGCGTTGAGCCGAACTTGCTTGAGCAATTGTTCTAGTTTGCGAACTCCCTCGGGAGTCGGTTCGATGGAAACGGAAATTCCCTCGGTTCGGGCTCGATGCACGGTCGCCAATGCGCCCAACAAGTCTTCCAAATAAACAACGGGACGTCCACTTTTGGCTCCTACGATCGACCCATTTTCACCGACTTTCCATGGTTCTGCAGGTCCGGACAACACGATGTCTTGCCGTTCCGGATAAACAAAAATGTTTTCAACGCGAGTTAGGCCACCCAAATACAGGACTTCTTCAGGAAGCGGTTTCTTTTGTTCAATGCTTTGGAGGATCACTTTTTGAAGTGTCTTGAGGGAAATCAAACGCGTATTCGTTGGCTGTGCCAATTCCCCCTGCGCCCCAATCAACTTGGATCGCATTTCGTTCAGCGCTTGGGTGTGATCTTCGATCGAAGCATTTCGTAGGACTCCGTCGGGAGTGATACTAACTCCACCCACCACCCGGATCACCCCTATGCCACCGACCCCGCCGCCGCCAGCTTGCCCGCAGACGGTCGAAACGGCACCAAAAGACAGAATCGCCACAATCGCCATCATGCAAATCGATAGTTTTCGTCGGGCACAGTCCAGCGCCGAACCATGCAAGCTCAAACTTCGAAGACGCATAATCGAAACTCCCAAACAATGAGGTGACAAATTTTTCCGACGAGAAACAATGAGTAGTGGAGCAACGAGGCAGATTCCGATCGAAATCTTACTCGATGTCTGCCCCACGGGACCCTGGCAAGTGCTTGGGCTCCGAAAAAACTCAAAATACTACTCTCTAGAGTAATTTCACCGGCCAAGCGATGCAACCAAACAATTCTTCGGCGTACCTTATTATTCGGCAAGGGCAACGTTGGACCGACGTTTTTCGACTGGAACCTGCCCATCCGCTCATCATTGGGCGTGCGTCCTCCAACGAGATTCCTGTGGCTGACGAGCGGTCCAGCCGCCGCCACGCCGAAATTTTCTTCGACGAGGGTGCTTGGAAAGTTCGCGATTTAGGCTCCCGAAATGGTACTTTTGTCGACGGTCAACGTCTTTCCGAGCCAAAGATCCTCTCCCCTGGAAACCAGATCGCCGTCGCGAATTGTCGCCTCACTTTTGCTAGCTCGCTGGATGACGTGGTCCCCCCGCTCGAAACCGAAGAATCGGCTCTACAAACGACCGCTAACACGCAGGCCGAGTTCCCGAGCATCACGTATCGGCAATCCAAGTCATCCATTCTCGACCCGGCGGCCCTTGGACTCGAACTTGCCCCATCACCAAAAATCGCACAAAAACGACAGGATGAGCCGGCCGTCGCGATCGAATTATTACAGCTAGCGTTCGATGTTGCTCGTCAACCCAGCGTTCATTCTGCCTGCGAACTCGCCCTGGACCGGTTGATGAAGGCCGTTGCCTGTAATTCCGGTGGAGTCCTTAAGTTGGAACTAACGAACAAGGTGACCGTTTCTCCAAGTGACTCTCACTCGTCATCAACCGTCCTTACGGCCCTGCAACGCAACGGCAAAGCTTACCACCCTGTCACCGATACGTTGGTGTCAGCAGTCCTTCGAGACGATACGGCCATCTTGGCTCGAAACGTTCACTCGGATGCCTATTTAGTCGGTGGGCAATCCGGCGTTACCAACGCCATGACAACCCAGGCGAGCAGTGTCCTCACGACCTCGAGCGTGATCGTAGCGCCTTTGCGAGTCGCCGCGAGAATCATCGGCCTAGTCCATCTGTATTCTCGCGTGGGTGAACCCGAACTCACGCCGGAAAACTTGGAAGTGGTCCTCGCCGTTGCGGACGTATTGGCCGTTACGCTCGATAACTTGTACCGTCAGCAGGCGCTCGAAACCAAACTCCAGTCAACACGGCACCGCGTGACGGAGCTTGAACAACAACTAGGCAAGTCCTTGGAGTGGATCGGTCCGTCGGTCGCCCTGAAACAATTGCGAGATCAAGCCCAACGTGTCGGTCCAACGCAAGCGACCGTTCTCATTCGCGGTGAAAGCGGTGCGGGAAAAGAACTCGTCGCACGAGCAATCCATGATTTCAGCCCGCGTGCTAACAACCCGTTTGTGGCTATCAACTGCGCTGCCTTGACCGCTACGCTGCTGGAAAGCGAATTGTTCGGGCACGAAAAAGGGTCGTTCACAGGTGCCACGGATCGAAAGATCGGCAAATTCGAACAAGCCCACACGGGCACGATTATGCTGGACGAACTGGGTGAAATGAGCCTTGAAATCCAAGCCAAATTTCTTCGCGTCCTCGAGGGCAAACCGTTCGAACGAGTCGGCGGCAACAAACCGATTCAAGTCGATGTACGAGTTATCGCCGCAACCAACCGTGATCTGGAAACCGCTGTCAAGGACGGACAATTCCGATCGGATCTTTATTTCCGATTGCGAGTCATCGAGTTGCGAGTCCCTTCGTTGCGTCAACGCCCCGAAGACATTTTGCCGCTCGCCGATTATTTCTTAGCTCAATTCAAGTCCAGGTCAGGACATGGCCCCGAAGGCTTCAGCGAACGTGCGCAAAGAGCCATGACCGCTTACCACTGGCCAGGCAACGTCCGCGAACTTCGCAATTGCGTCGAACGCGCATTCGTTCTTGCAACGGGTACATTGGCCGACCCAGAAGATCTCGCGCTCTCGTATCTGCAAGTCCCCGGGCAAGAGCCTGCCGCGAACTCCGCCGCGCCTGCAAGCCGCGTCGAATTCCAGGAGAAGACCATCGATGCCCTCGAACAAGAACACATCGAAGCCACGCTGGCTTACACCGGCGGTCAAAAGAACCGAGCAGCCGCCATCCTCGGGATCGAACGTTCGACCCTGGACCGCAAACTCAAACGCTTCGGGGGCTGAAGGTAGCGGATCTTGTTAAGTTAAAGATCCCTGCGATCTGGGAGGTTTAACAACCTCCACTACCTGGGAGGTTTAACCTCTACTACCCCAATTTTTAGCCTTGAAGACGCACTATTCTGGATTCGCAAGAATTCAGGGCTCGCTGAGTTTTGTCGAATCGTTGCCTGTTTTTCCAGCGGCTCGCCTTCAACCAATCTGTGAATTGCTAGCAATCTACAAAGCCGTAGCGACGCAAACCGCGTTGCATTAGAATACCCACGACCTAAGTGATGGATCACTTTGCTCTCGCATTAAAGAAGGTAGGGAAACCGAAATGAACTCATCCTCATCTGCTCTTCTCGGGACCAAGCACCCAGCGTCGTGGCTTGCGCGACTGATGGTTGTCTCGTGCGTTGCACTCATTCAATTCGCTCCGTCCATTGCACAGGAATCGAGCCCTCCTCCTTCCGAAAAATCGACTCCCTCACAGCCTGACGATGATTCTTCGGAAACCTCCGAAGCCGAGCGCGTCGCGTCGCTTCAGGAGGCGGTCGAGAACGATCGCAAACAACTGCAGGCACTGGAAACCGAACTCGACAATCCGAATAGCGAATACGAGTTGGCCGAGAAAGCGTTTCGTAAGATCAATTCGGAAATCGACGAAACGCAGCAACAACTCGACATTGCTCGCAAGTCCAATGACGATCGATTGACGCTACGTCTAGAACAAGAGATCGCGTCGCTTGAACGACAACGCAAGCTCGCTGAGGACCGCTTCGATCTCGCTATCGAGGACCGCAAGACATTGCGAGATCAGCGCGCTACACTTCGTCTAAAAATCGAACACGATCAAGCCGCCTTGGACGAACTCGTAGGAGAGGACGATGCCCAAACCAAAGCCGAGCTTAGGGCATCCAAGGACGATTTCCATGAAGATCGAAAACAACGTCCTGACAAGGACCATGATAGATCGGAGTCGTCAGAGAGCGAAACAACACGCGAGTCGATGGAAAGCGAAGATTCGCGCGCGGCTGTAGATGAACAGGACGAAGAGATCGTGCAAGCCGCTGCCGAGGCAACCAAGAAAGAACAGGAAGCCGACGCCGCCCAAGAAGAGACACGTTCGATCGCTTCACGGTTGTCGGACATTCAAAAGCTCGTGGCGCAAGAACAAAAAGAACTCGACCTGGCCCGCAAAAAAGTCGAACTTGCCAATGCCGCCCAGCAAGCTCTGACTCAAGAGCTGGAACGTCGACAGGCCGAACAAGCCGATGCGACCGAACTGAACGAGCTCCGTGCTTCGATCGGCCAAACCAACCAGCGACTGATACAAGCCCGACTGGAAGTAAGCGAAATCAGCGAACGACTCAACGATCACCGGGCAGAACAGAGCAGCTTGCAATCCGAACACATCGTCGCATTGCATGAATTGCAACAAAAGCGGAGAGAAGCTGACACCGCAGAGGATCTTGTGGCATCGCTTCGCAATCCATTTACCCTCCGAAACATCCTTCAGTGGTTGATCGAGCATGGCCCTCGCTTGTTAGCCATCATCATCGGGATGTTTTTGTTGAATCGGCTGGCCTCCTTTTTTGCAAACCGATCTGTCCGATTGGTCTCGTCGGGAACGGGACGCGGTTCGACGATCGAGCGGGAGAACCGAGCCAAAACTTTGGTTGGGGTATTTCAAAATGCTGCCACGGTGGCCATCTTCATCGGCGGCTCATTGACGATTCTGGAAGAAGTCGGCGCCAACATCACGGTGCTGATGGGTGGAGTTGCTGTCATCGGATTGGCGGTAGCTTTTGGCGCGCAGAATTTGATCAAAGACTATTTTTACGGCTTTGTGATGTTGCTCGAGAACCAATACATGCTTAACGATTCCGTCCGGATCGGCGGGGTCAGCGGTCAAGTCGAGCGGATTACACTCCGCATGACGGTCTTGCGCGATTCGAACGGAGTGGTGCATTTCATTCCCAATGGCACGATCAACAGCGTTAGCAACGAAACGCACGGTTGGTCGCGGGCAGTATGCGAAATCTCCATTTCGCATCGCGAAGAATTGGACCGAGTCGTTGGGGTCTTGCGCGAAATTTCACGAGAGCTCAAGTCCGATCCTCACTTTGGTCCGTTGATGTTGGAAGCACCTACAGAACCCGCTATCGAGAGCCTTGGGGACTCGGCGGTCCATCTCAAGGTCGCAGCCAAGACGCTTCCTAGCAAACAAGGTGCCGTAAAACAAGAGTGGCTCAAGCGTATCAAGAATCGCTTCACGGAACTCGGCATCGATCCACCCGTTCAACAACGCATCGTGCACTTAACGAGCAACACCGCACCTGCAGGGACCGAGTTCGACGAACGATTTGGACCCAAGCGGATGGCGGGATAATCGAGCGAGACGAGGTCCAATACGTACTGATAAGATCACGTTTGCGGATAATTCCGTTTGGATGGTTTTGATCAACAATTGAATACGTGAATTTGGCACAACCTATTCCGCGCGTGGTTCGGATGCGTGGCGTAGAATTTGCCGGACAATCCATTTAGGCCGTCCATTTAGGCGTACATTCATAAGGTCAATCGCATGTGCGGTATCGTAGGTTATGTTGGGAAAAAGGATGCGACCCCATTCTTGGTATCGGGACTGAGGCGGCTTGAATACCGAGGTTACGATAGCGCTGGCGTGGCTACACTGGGGACCCAAGGCGGCGTATTTCAGATCAATCGCGCCGTGGGGCGCATCGATAACTTGGAAGCACAAATCGGGCGAGTGCCGATGACCGGGCACAGCGGAATTGGTCATACGCGCTGGGCAACGCACGGCGCAGCCACTACAGAGAATGCGCACCCGCACTTGGGAGGGCGCGGACTCGTGGCCGTCGTTCACAACGGCGTGATCGAAAACTACCAAGTGCTCAAGCAAGCGCTCGTCGAAAAGGGATATGTATTCCAATCCGCAACCGATACCGAAGTCATCGCTCACTTGGTTGCCGACAATTTAAAGAACCTACTCGATTCGCCCGCAGCGATAGACGGCTCGACTATTAGCAACGAAGGGCCCAATGCGGTCTACGTCGAAGCAGTCCGAACGGCACTGCCCGCATTGCGAGGAACGTACGGGCTGGTGGTGATGTTTCGAGATCGTCCCGACCTATTGGTTGCAGCCCGTTTCGGAAGTCCTCTCGTTCTCGGAGTTGGACGCGGCGAACAATTCATTGCGAGTGACACGTCTCCGTTGGTCGGCCATACCGAACGTATCATCTATTTGGCCGACCATCAAGTCGCTGTCGTTACCAAAGACGCAATCCAAGTCGTCCATCGCGATCAAGGGCGTGTGCGCCCCGAAGTGCGAGTCCTCGAGGCTCGCAGCCAAGAAGTATCCAGCGAAGGCTTCGCGCATTACATGCTCAAAGAGATTTTTGAACAGCCAACCTCACTCCGCAACGCCATGCGGGGCAGACTCGATCGCGAAAATGCAACCGCTAAGTTCGGTGGATTGAATTTGACTCCATCGCAATTGCGAGGCGTTAATCGTTTGATATTGACCGCGTGCGGCACCTCTTGGCACTCATCGCTTGTCGGTGAATATTTGATCGAAGAGCTAGCGCGCATGCCGGTCGAAGTCGAATATGCAAGCGAACTGAGATATCGTAATCCACCTGTGGATCCGGATACCTTGATCTTTGGCATCACCCAAAGCGGTGAAACGGCCGACACGCTTGCAGCGCTTCGCGAAATGAAACGCAAAGGGCACCACACGTTGGCGATCTGCAACGTGATCGGTAGCAGCATCGCCCAGGAAGCCGACGGTGGCATCTACTTGCACGCTGGTCCTGAAATTGGCGTTGCCTCCACCAAGGCCTTCACGTCGCAGTTGTGCGTTCTTTCGATGTTGGCTCTCTACTTTGGACGATTGAGGCACTTGAGTTTCGAGGCGGGATTGCGAATCATCGACCAGCTCGAAAACCTCCCTGAAGTCATTGAACGCACATTGGAATGCGATTCCCAAGTCCGCCGAGTCGCCGAAAAATACAAAGACGCAACGAATTTCCTCTACCTTGGCCGTCACTATAATTTCCCAACGGCACTTGAGGGAGCATTGAAGCTCAAAGAAATCAGCTATATTCACGCGGAGGGATACCCCTCGGCGGAAATGAAACATGGTCCTATCGCGTTGGTCGACGAAGAAACACCTTCGGTGTTTATTCTTTCGCGATCCAACGTCTATGACAAAGTCATGAGCAACTTGCAGGAAGTCAAAGCCCGTCGCGGTCCAGTGATCGCCGTCGTGGATCAATTGGACGATAAACTAACAGGTTTGGTCGACGATGTGATCGAGATCCCGTACGTGGAAGATTTCCTGCAACCCATCGTGGCATCCATCCCGTTGCAATTATTGGCCTATCACATCGCCGTCATGCGTGGCTGCGATGTCGACAAACCACGCAATTTGGCCAAAAGCGTAACGGTCGAATAGACAAGCTAACAAACCAAGCGCCGAAGGGCCTAGTGCCAAGAAACCGGAAGATCCATCCAATTTCTTGGATTAAGCCTGAGGCGCTAGCCGAGCCACGCCGCAAGAAATCCGCTT
>JBEBHM010000480.1:0-6809 GCA_040080875.1 Pirellula sp. | reverse complement strand
ACTGAAGACAAAGTAGTGCTCTGTCCAGATTAGTTTTTTGGGTTGAGCCGCAGGCGATAGCCGCGTTTTTAATCGCAAATCATCGTATCGCAGCTAGCGCTTGCGGCTCAAGACAACCCCAAGTGAACTGGACGGAGCATTCATTGCATTCGATTTGTGAAGTCAGGTTTGCGGAGCAAAACTGCGACATTCGTAATCAGAAGTTTTGCGGAGCAAAACTGCTACAGTCGATAACCCATTTTCCGAAGCAGTTCGCGAACTTTATCAGCATGGTCGCCTTGGATTTCAAGCGTATCAGCATCGATTGAGCCACCCGCTCCACAAGCAGCCTTCAGCTTAGCGACTAACTCGGGCAAGTCATTAGCTTGCGCAGACAAACCGCGAATCACCGTGACAATTTTTCCCTTCGCGCGCTTCTCGATCGAAACGACAGCGCGCTGTTTGTGCGGTGCGATACGAGCTTTTTGTTGCGCAGTACAACGACACTCCTTTTCTACAAGACCGCAGTGATCGCACTGCGGTGGAATGTCGAACGGAGTTCCCTCGAACAATCGCATCGTTATGCTTGAGCGTATTCGCGGTCGGTTAGAATGCCCGGCTGTGGAACAGGATATGTTCCATCTGGATTTGCACGGACAGGAGCAGGACTGTCGAACGTAAGGTTCTCAATTCCTGGCGCGAAATCATGTTCGCAATTGAGCATTTCGTCGTAGGTGATTTCTTGGCCAGTATGGGCTGCCATACGGCCCATGCTGGTCACCACCGAAGCTTGCACCCCGCGTTCCACTTCGTTGTACTTTTGATCGTCGCGGATGGCGGCAATCAAATGATTCCATTCCAGTTGATATGGGC
Organism: Pirellula sp.; assembly: GCA_040080875.1. Taxonomy (GTDB): domain Bacteria; phylum Planctomycetota; class Planctomycetia; order Pirellulales; family Pirellulaceae; genus JBKCUI01. The sequence goes on along the minus strand of JBEBHM010000480.1, from coordinate 5,957 downwards.
TTGGTTCAGGAATATTGGTTGGCCATTGCCACAGGATGTTTGCTGCGGTCATCGATTGACCTTGATAGATCTTGCACTTGGCAGGCGAGTGCCCGGATGCGGAAATCACCGCCGAACCTTTGCTGCCATGCACGTAGCTTGCAAATTCGTGCCGGCAACCGGGAATTGTTCTGCCATTTACAAACAGTTTGGTACCATCCGCGAATGTGTATTCCATCGAGTAGGTATCAAAGTTTTGATCCACGTCCTCATTGCGATAGTGCCTGCCGCCACTCGCCTGGCACTTGACGGGCCATGCATCTTTCATCCAGCAACACTCGTCGATGTTGTGGATCAAGAAATCACTTACGGCGCCACCACTTGCCCAAAGGAATGCGTGGAATCGCTCGATTTGATACATCAGTTCGCTCATGTCGCTTTTCTTCTTTCCGGTGGCAGCTGATCCGGTAGGACCTGCCATTCGGTACGCACGAAGCGTCAGGACATCTCCGATCTCGCCACCTTTGATGCGGCGATAAAGTTCCGCACGCACGTCGCAGTGACGACACATGAGGCCGACCCCTACCTTGAGATTTTTGGCCTTGGCCTGCTCCGCAAGTGCCAACATGCGTTTGCTGCTCGGCCCGTCCATCGTCACTGGTTTTTCCATAAAGACGTTGAGCCCTTTGGAGATCGCATAAGCAAAATGGACGGAACGAAATGCTACGGGGGTGGTCAAGATCACGACATCGCCAGGTCGCAAACAGTCCATGGCTTTCTTGTATCCTAGGAAGTCAACGAAGCGTTGATCCTCAGGCACTTTGACTTGATTGCCGTGCTTTTCTTTTAGCTGACGGTAGCAGCTGCTCAGTTTGTGGTCGAACACGTCCGCCATGGCAACGAGCTCAATAGGACCATTGGCCACCGACAGTGAATTTGCGGCCGCTCCCGACCCACGGCCGCCGCACCCAACGAGAGCCACTCGAATGGTATTGTCTTCTGCGGCGTGAACACTGCGTGCTAAATTAGCAGCGAGTACACCCGCAGTCGCGGCTACACCCGAGTTTTTAATAAACGACCGGCGATTGGCGGCTGAGGAATCGTCTTGGAGGGACATTGTCTTTCTTGCTCCTGCGTGCATGCGAAAGTGGGAGGTGAGGATGGAACTAGGATCGATGGTAATTCAATTACCGCTCTAACGGAATCGGGCGTTCTTTTTGAATGGGCTCGGAGTGCTCCCAATAGGTTTGTTTTTCTTCTTCCGATGGCTCTTTCAATGGTCGCACCACCCGAAATCCAATGTGCAAAGCGTCGGTAAAGTACCAAATACTCACGGGAAACTGTGGGTCTTGTTGAATCCAATCTTCGTTCGAGCCCTCTTTGGCCGCGCTTCGACACTCTGCCGCCGACTTGTCCCAGCCGCCGCCACGAACGGTTCGCGGATAGAGCGTTTTCGGAACCAAAAGCGGATTCAACGGTTTCAATTGATCGAGCGGGTACCCCTCTGGGACGAACTGATCAAGCACCCATTCGGCGACATTCCCATGCATGTCATGCAAGCCCCATGGATTAGGCTTCTTCTTGCCCACCTGCTTGTATGCTTCTTCAGCGTTGTCGGCAAACCAAGCATAATCACCGAGCTGAGCCGGATCATCGCCAAACGAATACGCAGTGGTCGTCCCGGCGCGACAAGCGTATTCCCACTCAGCCTCGGTGGGCAGTCTATAGTAGCGACCGGTTTTCGCAGAAAGCCATTTGCAGTATGTTCGTGCAGCATGTTGTGTCATGCAAATCGCAGGGAAATTTCTCTTACCCATGCCAAAGGACATATCGCAATACGGCTTGGTTGGTTGACTCTTTTGAAAAGCGTCAGCAATCGTGTCGCGAGGCGTTTCTGGGATCTTGTTCACTTCGCGAATGAAGAGATCCAAATCTGACATCCAAACATCGTAGGCATCCCAAGTGATCTCGCACTTGGACATCCAAAACGGGGAAATCTCTACGGAATGAACTGGCCCTTCGTTCGGTTTGCGATTTTCCTCGGTTTCCGGGCTCCCCATTTGAAACTTGCCGCCAGGAATTGGGAGCATTTCGATCTTGGCCGTGGTATGTTCGATCAGCTCGCTATATTTTTTCATCTCTTCAGGCTTGGCGGCGTTTGCATCTTTCACGGGCAACACCCTACCCGCATCCTCCGCCCACGCGAGACTGAAAGTAAAGCAAACTGCCGAAATACAAAATGCATAAGCTACGCGGTACGCCAAGAGTTGGACCGTGCGGTGCCGACAACCATTCATAGGTATAGCAAATTCGTGGAGGCCAAGTTCGGCACGGTAAGCAATCGGTCCCATCAGGTTATCAGACGAGAAAGCCGGTTGGTGCCGGTTCCAATTCTAACACGAATTCGCCGAAAGTTCTAAGTCTGAGGATCGTTCAGTCTTGTTTTGAGTCAACCCGCCCAGGCAATTCGACCCCATTTTTCTTGATATTCGTGTGCTTACGATTTTCAACCTGATCGTCTCCGTTGTTTTCATTGTCGTCCTCCTCGTCCTCCTCCTCGTCCGTTTTGCTGAAGACAAAGGCAGCGCGAACGGGGGGAGGCATTTTCGAATCGGGGCCACGAACGCTGCGCCAAACAATTTCGCCCAGGAGCAGATCATCGGCCGCGTCCTCGCGCGACAAATCCAACTTTTCCGACTCCATGGCCCCCCAAGCGAGTGCTGTGTTTGTCGCGAACACGTCAACTTGAGCAGGGCGGGCTGTGTACGGCTTTAAATCCGCCACTTTCCCAAAGCTTGCATACATCGGGTTCGCAGCTGCGTCAAATTGTGTCATGGGTGGCATGCCCAAAATCAACTCCATGGACCGAAGCATACTCGAAGTGGTGTAGAGCGTAGAGTCGATGGTGCCCTTGCGAATGTAGGGACTGATCGCGAGAGCAACCGTTCTGTGAGCGTCCACGTGATCCGAACCGTTCTGCGCATCGTCCTCAACGACAAAGATTGCCGACTTGTTCCAATAGCGACTTTTGGAAATCGTTTCCACAAGCTGTCCGAGCGCGAGATCATTGTCGGCTACCATCGCGGTCGGAGTTTTCTTGCCGACTTTGGTTCCACTCGTATGGTCATTTCCAATTCGCAAAACGATGAACTGAGGTAAGTCATCGTTCTTATCAAACTCGGCAAAGCGCTCTCGAAAACGTTGGATGCGATCGATGTCCATATAGTCGAGATCGTAGGAACGATAAAGCGGATCGAAGTGCCCCTCCAACGCAGGCACGCGAGCTTTGCCCGCTTCACCAGGAGTCTTGGGATTTTGTATGAATTCACCGAAGCTGAAATAGCTGACGCTGGATTTCTTGCATTGATCCCAAATGTAACCGCTAGATGGGTAAGCAATTTCGTAGCCCCCTTCGGACGTGTAACCGATTTTGCCTTTGCCACCTCGATAGCCCAACGGCCAAGCTCGTTCGACAAAGTCCGTAGCGTATGCTGCCATTGACCACTCGTGACCATCGGCACTCACCTCGCTCTCGACATAAAAGTTGTCGAGCAAAACGAATTCGTTCGCCAGAGCATGATGATTGGGTGTTACCTTTTCTGGAAAGATGCAAAGGTTCTTGTCACCGTTCCCCTTGGGCAAATCGCCAAACACCTGATCGTACGTTCGGTTCTCTTTGATGATGTAGAAGCAATGCTTGATCGGCGAATCCTCTCCGACTTTTGCGGGAATGGACGAGTCGCTGGCCAGCGTTTGCATGTTCGGCTGCTCGTCCTTGCGAAGTGGTGAGACAGCGTAAGCGTCCTTGGTCCACTTGATCATCATGTTGGGAGAGGGAGCAGGGATCACGCTCAACGTCCCTTTAAACAAGCCGCCAATGTATTCGCGGACGTTGGCTCTGGGCTCACGGAGAGGATTCGGGCCCTTGGCGTTGTCCCTTGAGGCTAGCCCCTTGCCATTCGTTACCAAAATCTGATCACCCGTTTGACTCATCCGAACGGAGGTGGGATACCAACCCACAGGAATGAAGCCGAGCGACTTGGATTGACCACGTTTCTGAATATCAAACGCTGCAATATTGTTATTGTCCGCATTGGCAACGAAAAGCACTTTTCCATCAGGAGTCACCGCAAGACTATTCGGGGTGCTTCCATTTTTTGATGTGGCGTACAGCGATGTGCGAATAACCTCTTCGGCAACACCTGTTTCGGTATTGAGCATGACTACCGAATTGTCGTCCGAACAACCCACCAACAATCGCTTGCCCTCGTCCAAGAAAAGCATTTCAGTCGGGTGGCTACGAACGCTCCACTCAGCCGTCATCCTCTTCGCCTCTAGGTCGACCACAGCAATGGACGCCTTGCCCCACAAGCTAACCATGGCATGTTTCTTGTCTGGGGCAACGACCACGTCGATCGGAAAACTGCCCTTAGGAAGCTCGATCCGAGTCACAGGCACGTTGATCCCGCTCGCATCCGGAGCGATCGTACGCGTGGACAGGTCAGCGACCAATAATTGATTCATCATTAACCCACACGCCAAAAGCATCGCACCATTGTTTGTTTCGGTGATGCCAGCTATCACATTCTTGTCTTTGACGCTTGCCAACTGCAGTTTTTCGCGAAGTGTCAAATATCCATTGCGATGGTCATAGACGTACACGCATTCATCCTCGGCCCCGCTCACGTATAGCCGACTGCCATCGTGTGAAAATCGGAGCCCCTGAAACGTTTGGTCGACAATGACCGACGATGTTTGCTTGCGCTCAGCAATCGAGACGATTCGAACCTCGTGCGTCCCCCAGCCTGCGTGCAATATGGCGGCGTATTTGCCGTCGGGCGAGGTTTCCATATGGCAAGGAAAATCCCCCAAGTCAATCTGCTCACCTACAGGACGAAGCGACCATCCATTGGGTAGTAGAGTCTCGCCCGTTCGCTGCAAACCAGGTAACTGGACGGGTAAACGCTCGCTCGTATCTTGAGACATCACATTCGGGACCACCAAGAAAGGTACGCTATAAGCAATACCTAGAGCTAATATGGATAGAAGTAATTTCATATGTTTGCTCGCGTTGGTTTTTCGAATTCGCAGACGGCTTGATGGCAGTAGGATTGCCAGTCGAACCGATGTTTGTAACGCACTTTTACAATTCCGTGTGAACAACACGAGAAATTCATCGTGTCTTAATGGTTCCCTTGAGCCATAAACTCATCCAAGATACTTCGCGTTTCTTGAATTGCCTTGCTATCGGGAAGCGATTTGCGATCTTCGATCGCCTGTTTGTTTCGGAATGAGCCGTGCAACTGAGTACAAGCAGTTCGTTCCAGTATCTCACGTGCGTTTTCGGGACCGACGCCTCCTGCTGGCAAGATCTGAATTCGATGGTTGGCCCATTCGACAAACAATCGCAGTTGATCGAGACCGCCCGTAGCGGAGACGGGGCCTCCGCTGGACAGGATGCGATGAAAACCCATGTCGATGAGCCGATGGATGGCATGCTCTGGATTGCTGACGGAATCGAATGCCCGATGGACTACCAATTCAGCATTTAGCGCCAACGATTTCGCCATGGATAAGAACTCATAGTCCAGTTCCTTGCCAGGTTTGAGACCTCCCAACGCGAGCCCTCCAGCGCCAAGCTGCACCGCGCGCTCGCATTGTGCGAGCATGCTGTCCAGCTCGTGAGTTGTGTATTCGAAATCTCCCGGACGGCAGCGGATCAAAACGACTATTGGGAGCGAGACGTTTCTTCGTACATCAACAATCAATGTTTCCGAGGGCGTAATTCCCCCGACGTCGAGCAAGTCACACAATTCGATCCTTTGCGCTCCGGAATTAGCCGCAATGATCGCTCCCCGAACCGAATCAACACATACCTCAAGCATTTTCCGTCCATCGAAGTAAGCGATATGGGCACACCGGACTCGATCGTAATGCTAGATTGTGTCAACTTGGCTCGCAAGTGTGCGAAAGGGTGC
>JBEBHM010000479.1:0-6809 GCA_040080875.1 Pirellula sp. | reverse complement strand
CCGTCAAACTAGACGAGAACACCGACGAAAATAAGCCGGACAACAACGAACGAAAAATCCGGAGGCAACAACGGCAAGACAAGGCGGTGAGCTTCCTTGACAAAAAAGCCGCAAACGTCGACGACCAATCCAAAAGCCGTCCCAACATTGTATGGATGATCGTCGAGGATATGTCGGCTAACTATGCGTGCTATGGTGAAACGTCGATCACCACACCCAACGTAGATCGCCTAGCTGAGAGAGGGACTCGATTTTCTAAAGCGTTTGTGACCGCCCCCATTTGTAGTATCTGTCGCTCCGCACTGATCACCGGCCGGTACCAAACGAGCATCGGTGCCCAAAATCATCGTTCCAGCGTACCTGGCCACACGATCCAGTTGCCATCCGGAGTCGAGTTGGTTCCAGCGGTCTTCCGCAAGTCGGGGTACCATACCAACAACTTGACGGTCGAAGCCTTTACTCGTTCCGACGAAGAAATTTCCAAGTCGCCGAGCGTGAAGGTGGCGAAAACCGATTACAACTTCGAGTGGGAGCCTTCCCAGACGTACGACGATATGCACTGGGCGACACGCGAAAAAGGCAAGCCATTCTTTGTCCAAGTGCAGTTGCACGGTGGCAAACATCGAGGACAAGGAACGAGCACGAAATGGCCTGAAAAAGTAAAGAAAGATCTCGGCTCCATCACATCAACAGACCAAGTCCGACTCCCGCCATATTTGCCAAACGATCCTACAATACTGGAGGACTGGGCACAGTATTTGGACACCGTCCGATACACCGATTGGGAGGTGGGGCGAGTTGTACAGCGGCTCCAGGAAGCAGGCGAACTCGAAAACACAGTGATCTTTTTCATGACGGATCATGGGATTAGTCATGTCAGGAACAAGCAGTTCCTTTACGACGGTGGCACGCATATTCCCATGATCGTTTGTGGACCTGGCGTTCCGGGAGGAAAAGTAAGGCACGACGTGGTCGAACATATCGACTTCGGAGCGACTTCGCTCGCGTTGGCGGGCATTCAAAAGCCTGAGAGTATGTTTTCAAAAGACTTGTTGGCTGAGAACTACGAGCCCCGTCAGTACGTTTTCGCAGCCCGTGATCGAGCGGACGAAACCGTCGATTTGATTCGAAGCGTCCGCGATTCACGTTGGAAATATATTTACAACGGATTTCCGAATCGCCCTTATCTTCAGCCCAACAATTACAAAGACGGCAAGCCAATCGTTCAGGCCATGCGGCGACTTCATTCTGAGGGCAAGCTCAACTCGGCGCAGTCGCTGATCATGGCCGAGACTCGGCCGCGCGAGGAGCTCTACGACACGCAATCCGATCCGTTTGAATTGCATAATCTGGCTGGCGATTCGGTTCACTCTCCTCGATTGGCCAGCATGCGAACGGCTCTCGTACAATGGCAACAGCGCACAGGGGACAAAGCCGAAACCGAGACAGAGGAAGTCTATCGCGCCGAGGTTTCAACGGATCACGCCGAAGGTGCCAAGAAAAAAGGGAACGTTCAATATCATGCTAACGTGGAGCTCATGCTCCGATGGATGAAAGAACGACCGCTGGTCAAGTAGGGAGAAGATTGTCGACTCGTTGGTTCGCCCTACGTTTTCGTAGATTATTTTAGTGCTCTGCCCAGATAGAAATTGGGGTAGTGGAGGTTGTTAAACCTCCTAGATCGCAGGGATCTTTAACAAGACCCACTACCTTCAACCCCAAAAATAAGGATTGAAGACGCATTAGTGAATTCCATCGGTGTCCAACCGTCGCTAACCAATCGATTCCTTGATTCATTCTTTATCAAGCCGTTCGCGGCGGGCGTCGCTTAGTTCGAGTCCCATCATCGTGACAATGTAGACCAGCTCGGACTGTCCGTGGAGCGATAACTTTTTGCCAATAGCAGTCTTGTGCCGTTCAATTGTTTTTGGACTTCGATGAAGTATACCCGCTATTCTTGGAATGCTCATTCCATGTCCAAGCAAAACCAAAACCTCAAGCTCGCGTTTGGTGAGGACATTCAATGGACCGAGGTCGATATACTTTGATTCGACCGATTCCACTTCGAGTGGAATGGCTTGCAATAGCGATGCTTCGCTTGGGGTACGGCTGACTACCAAGACTCGATTGTAAGGTGGCAAATTGTCTCTCAATGGCCACAGAGTCGACTCGATGGGCTTACCAAGGTAGATATGTGTAAGTCTTTTTGGTTTCCCTTCTTGTAGGACACGAGCGATCAGGCCAAGTCTCTCGTCAACAAATTCTTTGGGATGAAAATCGGCAATTGTCTTTCCCTCGTAGTCCACTGACGTGGTCCCGGAGAACAAAACCAAGGAAGTATCGTTCACAAAGATTAATTTCCCGTTCGTATCGGTGATACTAACGCCGACGCCTGGAGTCTGAGCGATCGCAGTCCAGGCAGCGAACGCAACGGAACTCGCACCTGAATCGAATCGAAGCTGGGCCTTTTGCGTTTTGGTTTCCGAGGCAAGTGAATCGTGACTCATGTAAGGCGTACTTAAGGGGGATACTCGGTTAGAATAGGGGAATTCCCTCATGGCGCAAAGCGGCTGCTGGGGACGATAATCTTTTCGTAACGATTCACGGTAGATTCATTCTCCCGAAGCGTTATGGGGAGGGAATCTCTGGGGGCAGATCTTCCCTCCCCTTTTCTTCGACTTGTGTCTATTTTTGGACGAGGTTCAGCTCATAACAGCAGCGATCGCGTTTGAATACGCCCTTCGACACGGCCTTGTGCAATATCCGCTAATCGAACACAAACCGAATAAGTTGCCAAGTTGCCGCAGAGTTGCCGCAGAGTTGCCGCAGAGTTGCGGCAGAGTTGCGGAGCAACTCTGCTACATGTTGCTTACTTCGCATTTGATTTGAAAGGTTTGTCCGGCGATTTGGAGTCTTGTCGATAGGTCCACGGTGCAACCGGCGCATCTTTGGCCCACAATCCTTTTTTCGCTGCTTTTGCCATAGCCTCAGCCTTGGCAAGCTCCTCGGATTTGTTGTATCGCTTGAAATGCCATGCCATGCCGTTCTTCAGCATTTCCAAGTTGATGTGTTTGTCAGCCAGATAGACTTGCGCCAAGGGACGTTCAAATTTGTCTTTGTTCGCCCAAGTCAACCTAACGGTTTTGTCCTGAAGCATTCTTGTCAGAGCCTCTGCAGATTCACTTCCAAATTCTTGCTTGAGCTCAGGTGCGTCTATCCCTTCAAGTTTCACTTCGTGCTCTGTTTGGTCCTTGCCGACCACGAGAATCGCGTCTCCGTCAAAGACCTTGACGACCCTCGCTTCCATGGACTCGTCGGCGATCGCAGGAGCAACCAGCATGGTTAGCACCCCAATGCTCAAGGTCAATATAGGAACGATCGTTTGCGAACCCTTCACGATTTGCCTCCTGGTCAATATGCACAGTAAAAACGAACTTGATTGGACGAGCATATTCTAACAGATGGGTGCATCCAAATGCAGGTGAGCGAACAATCCGCTCGTGCAAATGGAGAGGGCTCAGTTTTGAGATTCCATAAAGAGCTCGAGCGCCTGTTTGTTCGCTGCAATGTCATGAACTCTGAGGATCTGTACACGGTGAATGGACAACGCAATGGAAACTCCTATCGTCCCAAAGGTACGATCCGTGTCTTTATTCCCGAGCACCTTGGCGATAAAGCCTTTGCGGGAATGTCCGACCAGCAACGGTCTGCCAAGTTGATGAAACGACTCGACGTTGCGCACGAGGGACCAATTGTGTTCGTGCGTTTTGCCAAAACCGATTCCAGGGTCAAGGCATATACGCTCGGGTGCAACTCCTTGTTCTACAAGCCATCGATCCCGTGTTTTCAAGTAGCTTCGAACATCAGCCACAACGTCTCCATACGTTGGGTTGTCCTGCATATTTTGAGGAGTCCCTCGCATATGCATGGCGCAAACTCCTGCCGACGTTTCGCGAGCAAGTTCGATCATCTTGGGATCGAAGCTTAAGCCGGAAACGTCGTTGATGATTTCCACACCTAAATCGAGCGCTGCTGCGGCCACCGAAGCTTTCGTGGTGTCGATCGATATGGGAATCCCAATTCTTCCTTGAAGTTTTTCGACAATGGGGACCACCCGCTGCAACTCGTCGTCCGCATCCACTGCTTGACTGTAGGGGCGGGTACTCTCACCGCCGATGTCCAAGATGTCGGCCCCTTGGTCCTCGAGGCGTTTGGCTTGATCCACAGCGGACTGAGTCGTAAAGTACTTGCCGCCGTCAGAGAAACTGTCAGGTGTGACGTTGAGGATACCCATGAGGAGAGGTATCCTCCCAAAATTCAAACGGCGAGTTCTCAACGTCCAACTGCAGGCAACATCGAGAATCGTGTTGGAATGATCAGACATAGTTGGGTGTGGGAGGTCGGTAATGGTCAAAATCGATCGAACGGAACCAATCGATGGTCTTTTGCAATCCTTCGCGCAACGGCACTTTGGGCTCCCAGTGTAAGTGCTTTTTGGCCAAAGTAATATCGGGTTGACGCCTGCACGGGTCGTCGGGTGGCAATGGACGCTTTTCGATGGGCACTTTGGCTCCCGAGATTTCGATCACCAATTCGGCCAACTCTCGAATCGTAAATTCGCCTGGGTTGCCGATGTTGACGGGGCCTATGAAATTCTCTTGATTGTTCATCAAGCGGAAAATCCCCTCAACCAAATCATCGCGATAACAGAACGACCGCGTCTGCTGGCCTTCGCCAAAAATCGTGATCGGTTGTCCTTGTATGGCTTGCCGAATGAAGTTGGAAACGACGCGGCCATCGTAGGGGTGCATGCGAGGGCCATAGGTGTTGAAAATGCGCACGATGCGAATATCGACTTTGTTTTTTCGGTAATAGTCCATAAAGAGCGTTTCAGCCACTCGCTTGCCTTCGTCATAACAGGAGCGAATACCGATCGTGTTGACGTTGCCCCAATAGGACTCCGGTTGGGGGTGAATGAGCGGGTCTCCGTAGATTTCGCTAGTGCTGGCTAACAAAATTCGAGCGCCGCAGCGTTTGGCCATCCCGAGCATGTTGATCGAACCCATCACGGACGTTTTGATGGTCTTGATAGGGTTGAACTGGTAGTGCCCTGGCGCCGCCGGGCAAGCCATGTGATAGATCTGGTCCACCTCCAAGAAAATAGGTAACGTCACATCATGCCGAATCAGTTCGAAATTCGGCCTGGGCAAGAGGTGTGCGACGTTCGATTTCTGTGCAGTAAAGAAATTGTCTAGGCAAATGACGTCGTGGCCTTCGTCCACAAGCCGTTCGCACATATGCGATCCCAAGAATCCGGCACCACCGGTAACGAGAACTCTTTGCAATTTTGTCACGGGACACACCTAAAAAAGGAGACAATGCCATCAAACCCACAAAAGATTGATTATCGATTGACAGACCGCTATAATCTCTGTCAATTCCATGGCGGACCTGAGAAATTGAACCATCTTTGCAACGAATACGTAGGTGGTAACAATTGTACGGATTCGCTTTGTGTCGTTTTGAAGTCGAAACTGTTTGGAAACTCTAGTTCACAGGAGATTGTTCTCGCATGAGAATTTTCAAGTTGAGTTTGATGGCGTTGGCGTTGGCATCGACGAGTGCCCTTGCTTGGGCGGACGATGCCAAGGACAAGTGTCCAGGCGTATGTGCGAGCGGCGGTGCCTGCTGCATTACTGCTGGGATGGAAAAACTTCCCAAGATTGCTTACATGGTTGGTGAGCAAACACTTTGCTGCGAAGAATCTGCAAAATCCGTGGCCGCTTCGACCAAGACCAAGTTGGTCTATGCAGTTGGCAAAGAAAAATTCGAATCGTCCGACAAAGCTTTTGTGAGCCTTGTGGATCAGACCGAAAAATTCGTAGCTGCCTTTGCTACGCCATCGACATGCAAAGAATCCGGAACCACTACCGTGGCCGGCGAGTGTGTCGAATGTTCCGTTAAGGCTGGCGAGATTGCAGCCAAAGTCAAGAAGGCTATGGATACTGTCGCCATCGCTTACAAAGTAGGTGATAAGACCTGCAATTGTCCAATCGAAGCCAAGACGATCGCCGCCGCGAAAAAGGCTAAGACAATTTTCGTTGTCGAAAAGGAAGAGACCGAGTGCGAGCAAACTGCACGCTTGAATCTGGCCAGAGCCAAGTACAAGGCGGCTTTAATCGCTTTGGCAACTGAAAAGACCGAGAGCAAAGTCCAATAAGGGACTTTGACTTTCTAGTTATCAACAAAAAAGGGACGAGCGCAACCGCTCGTCCCTTTTTTTCAGTCGCACGATTCTCCGAATCGTGACCAGCGCCATCCTACAAGCCCGCAGCGCAAGCAAGTGACTGCGATAATGTAGACGTTTTGGAATTGAAAACGGGATCAACGATCGGGTCACTCGCAGCGCGCATCGGGCTTGTATCGTCGTGGTATCTACTGACGAAATCAACCTTGGTCTGGCGCATGCGTACGCCCCTTCGTTGGCATGAACTTATACACAGCCGTCGACAAACGCCAACAGTTGGTTGTCTGATTCGGAGGTTAGTCCCGTTCCTCGATAGACGTCGATGTGATGCATGCAGCGAGCATTCCAGCCTTGCCCTGTCCCTTTCAGAATCGGTGCGTGGAACAACGCATGTTCGGAATACCACAAACGATTCATCCTCGTGATTTTCCAGGCTCGCAGTTGTTGCCCGTAGTAGTTCAGGTTGTCTTGTGAAAATCGAATCGGTTGGCTGTCGAGAATTACTGGCCGACCACCAGGACGTGTTGTGGACCGAGAGTATTTCTTGATGCTAGGTATCCAG
>JBEBHM010000478.1:0-6816 GCA_040080875.1 Pirellula sp. | reverse complement strand
AAATTGGCCTGTGCAATGGTCCATGATGTCCATTTACCTTGGTCATGAAGGTAGCCTCGAAGCTTGTCGTCAATGAATCCAAAAAAGATCACGACATCTCCAACCTGCAAGGACTGCTTGAGTAGATCCTCGGAGTGCCTGGGTGGAAACATTTCTGGAACAATCAACGGGCCTATGGCGTTGGCAAAGCATAGCGATTCTTGTGTATCGGACAGACGTACCGCGTTGTCCCATCTGCGAGTGTCGTCCTCGGTCCATTTGCGCAAGTCTCTTTTGGGGTTCGCCCGAAAGTGTTGAACTTGCTCAGCGATCTTGGAAGCATTTTGTTGTAGTGCAGGGAGTTGCAAACGGACGACTTGTGCTTGTGCGATTTGTATCGGCGTCAGTTGATCCTTGTCAGCATGGATGGCCATCTGCAAGTCAAACATCCGAGACTCAGACTCACCTTTTTGCCTGTATCTGCGCACGGCTGCATCGTCCAATGCAGCTACCATTTGGGCATCGGATTGGGTGCGAAGTCGAATTCCATTGAGTTGCGTGATCGCCTTTGTTTTGTCTGCTAATAACCACGACACTTGCTCCAATGGGCGAGCGCGACAGAGCCCGGCAGCAGGGGGCGAAACCAGTTGAGATAACAATCGCTCGGCTTGTTCGTCCGTCAATGCCTTGGACTCACAAAGCGATTCTGCCATATTGAGCTGAAACTGAATCGGAGAACCGACTCCGTTCGACGGGCTTCGCAGGTAAGCGATGCTTTCCAAGAGTGAATTGAATCCGTCACTCACTTTGCCTTCGAGGAATTCGATGCTTGCGCGGGAATAGCGTACGGCGGCTTCGGCCCGTGGCAAGACAACTGGTTTGGGTAGCAACATCGTGGTCACCGCCGAGAGATTTTTTCTAAATCCATCGACTTCTCCCATCAATGCGGACAATCGAGTCCACTCGACTTGCCCTCGAATCGTTACCAAACGGCTTTTTTTGGCGGACCAACCAACGATTTGTGGAAGCAATTTGGCGACAGCGGAATCGTGACCGGCTGCGAATCCTGTTGCGGAAAGGTACTCAATCGCTTCGGCCAGGTGATCCATTTGCCCAGCCCTTGCGGCGGTCAGTGCAGCTTCTGTGGCACGTTCCTCCGCGTCATTGATTTCGTTCGCTTCCATCGCAAGATCAGACAAGGCGAGAAGCGCCACCGCAGTCAGTGGATGATCCAATCCGTTGACGAGGCTTAAGTTTTGCTTAAGGATGCGACCTGGTTCGTCGCGGCCCCCGTTGCTCAAGTCCGCCAGCGCGCGGCATATGTTCAACGAACACGCGATCAGTTCGGAATGGCCATTGGAGTTGAATGCAGCGAGAAACGATTCGTTCAACGGAATGTGTCGACCAAGCGGGCCGAGCAACTGATAACGGCGTCGCAACGCAATGGCTTGGCATCGAAGTATTTCTAAGGCATCGATCGACAATAGCTTGCCACTGGCAGCGGCATTCGTGTTTTCAAGAAGCACATCGGTGGCCATTAAATCGATTGGCCACGCTTCGGTATAGATTCCCATCTGCGTCCCACGTTTACTCGCGACCCAAGTGATCTCTCGCGTGCGAGGATCGGCGCGGAAGTTCCCTGGCGGATTCTTTAGAAGCGAAATCCATCTTTGGCCCGTCAACGAAATCTGCAATGCCGCGTCATAATTCTCAAGCGCCGACGCGATGTCGCATTGCGTCAAGTGGCATTCGCCCATCATGACCAACGACGGTACGCTATCGATCCCTCGTTGGTCATTGATCGAACGAGCCTGATTGAACGCGACGTTCAGAACTGCGAGAGCCTGCGACGTCTGCCCATCGGCGATGAAGTCGATACCAGCGTAGTATTCGGGGCGAATTAGATTGCTTGCAATCGTGTTCTTGGCAGCCTGGTTGTTTTGTTGGGCTATCGCGGCGGAAGTCCCAATCGGGCAAAACAACAGCCCGAACAACGTGAATCGGCACAGAATTCGGTTTAGAGCGCACATCTTCGGTACTTCATGAGTGTTGAAAATTGTCCAGATTGCTAGCAAGTACCATTATTGACATCTGACTCCGGATAAGCCATCGGCTCAATCGATCAATCCAGCAAAGTTTGACTCAAGCGAGGATTGGGATCTTCCGATACAACCGTCAGAGTCTCGGGCTCTCAAGTAACTGGCATGAATCGTGCGGACCGTTCCTAAGGTTCGAAACTGCCCAAGGATAATGGAATTAACGAAATGTTGAATCGCAAGAAACCCAATTCTGGAACCTTGATGGTCATTGTTGTTGGCTCATTGGGCTTTGCGGTCAATACGGGTTGCCAAGTCCACGTAGCGGGCCAAACTCTGCCAAGTCCCTACTATTTGACGGACGACGTCCAGTACTTCCCAGCTGGCCCCGAGAACAAGCTGGCTAACGAAACGGCCGCGTTGAAAGCAGCTCGCGAAGAAGCACGAGCCAAGCGTTAAATCCGTCGAACGCTCCGAAATTGTCGAGTGCGTGGCACAGCCGCTGAGGCTCGCTGGCACAGCCGCTGAGGCTCGGCGCTTTCTCATCCGAAAGGCATCGTAACGCGATACTGGTTGGTCTGTGAGCCTACCTGTCCGGCCAATGTGCGCGGTCACGAAGCCCAACTGAGGTTGATGCATCGATGCTATCCAGTAGTTGTCAAGCCTGTTCTTAAGCATTTACGCTTGTTCCCATGAACACGACAAATGTGGCACCGACCAAGAGCGTTTTACGAAATTGACTCATACGCATAATTACCTCTGGAGTGAAGAAGTACTAATTGCGCTAGAATCAGTTCCGACTGACACAAAGTTACGTGGCGACTGCTACTCTTTGTCGAAGTACTCCATCCTCGATTTCGAAGATCACGTCAAATACCTCCAAGTAACGATGGTCGTGAGTGACGACAATGACGCCAGCGTTTTGCTCGTGGGCAATTTTAGCAAATAGTTCCATGACTTGTTTGGCGCGGCGACTGTCGAGCGCAGCAGTCGGCTCGTCGGCGAGAATCACGGCTGGATTGTTGGCCAATGCTCGTGCTATGGCAACTCGCTGTTGTTCACCTCCGGAAAGCCTAGATGGTTTGTCATAGGAACGCTCCAAAACACCAAATTCATCGAGCAATTCCGCCGCTCGTCGACGAGCCTTGAAACTGCTTGTGTGGTTTAACTCCATTGCAATTTGAACATTTTCAATTGCGGACAGGAACGGAATCAGATTGGCTTTTTGAAAGACAAAACCAACGTTTTGACGTCGGTAGTTGCGAAGATTGGTCTTCGCGTGCGAACCATCGACGATCAGCTCGCCATTGATGAAAACTTGGCCGGATGTCGGCGGTATGACTAGGCCGATGATCGTAAGCAAGGTTGATTTGCCCGAACCACTTGGTCCCAGCAGCGCCGCCACTTGGCCTTTAGGTATTTGTAACGTTGCTTCTCGTAGAGCAACAACCTCCGTGCGCCCGCTACTGTAGACCTTGTTGAGATTGCGAGTTTCGATGGCAAGCGGTTCAGTCATCGTAATTACCCCATCAACGCTTCTGTGGGTTGCACCCGCATTGCGCGCCAAATGCCCAGGAAACTCGACAACACGGATATCACCAAAACAATAACCAATAGCTGAACTAAGTCTTCGTTCGTAATCACTACGCGTCTTGGGAAGAAGGGGAAGAGTTGTTGCCCGATAAGAAACGCGATGCCATAACCCAATGCACCTAAACCAATGGCTTGCTGCAAAAGTATTCCAAGAATCGTCCGGTCGGGTGCTCCAAGTAATTTCAACAGCGCGATCGAATGCAGTTTGTCCAGGGTGAGCGTATACAGTATGAGAGCCATAATGACCGCGGCGATGATCGTAAGGAGAGCACGAAACATCCCCAACTGCCGCCTCGCCTTATCTACCATTCCTTGAAGTAAAAGGTCTTCCTGACCTGCTTTCGTGAAGACCGAGACGTCGCCCCAGTTCGCGATGGTTTGCTGCACTTCTTCGATATTGTAGCCCGGCTTGATGCGTGCAACGACGGCACTGATTTGTGGCGATGAAACGGCGGGTAGCTGTGAAGTGGGCTTCGAGAGCTGCTCAACTAACTGAGGTTGCTTGAGAAACAAGTCGACATCTAGCGCTCGACGCTCCCGAGCAGAACGCTCAAGACGCAGAGCCTCGCCCACGCTATCGAACTGAATCGCTTGCGAATCGCTGAGAGTTACGATGCTCATGCCATCGCCCCCGGAACTCACCATGCCACTGGTGATTCCAACAACGACATACTTCTCTTTTCCAAGTTCGATCGATTCATTGAGCTGAAAGCCGAGCGTTTGGTCGGCAATCAATTCAAAATGATTCTGGGCTAGTGGCCTTCCCTCCACCAAGGGTAGCCATTCGCCTTTGTCGGTCGGCCAGCTCAAGCCGAGAATCGACATTCGAAGTGGCTTGCTCTCGTGCTGCCGCTGAATCGTGTGATAAACAAATTCCCGTGCTGTCTCGATTCCAGGGACAGCTTCCACTCGGTAGACCATTGTTTTGGGAAGCCGTGAAACTTCCGCAAACGGTCCTCGCGTGTCGCGTTGCACGATCCATAGGTCGCTTCCAATGCGATCGATCACCAGGGTCGCATCCTCAATGAGACCACGATAGATGCCCGCCATACCCATCACAATCATGAGCATCATGCCGATACCGACGGCAGTCAAACTGAACCGTCCTAAGTTGTGTCGTACATCCTTAAAAGCTAGGTTCATGGAACCACCTTAACTCGGTGGTTTTCGATCAGAACATTTTTGCCAGTAGCATGCATGTATACGGATTCACTTACTTGAACACCTTCGGAAACCTCAGTGGTCTCACGTCCTCGTATTCCTAATGTGATGGGCCGCCAGACGGCACGATCATTGACCTTGCAGAAAACGCCCGGTTGGTTGTCGCGATAGAAAATAAATTGGGTGGGTATAAGCAAGACATTACTTTTACGCTCAACTTCAATATAGACTTCGGCGCGTTGCCCGACGGCCCAGTTTTTAGGCAACGATTCGACGCGAACATCGACCACGAACTCGCGAGTCTCTCGATCAGCCTCTCTTCCCAGTCGAGAAACGGTACCTTGGTAGCACTCTCGAGGCTCGGAACGGAACAGTATCCTGGAACGCTGATCTGGATGAACACGAGACATCTCTGTTTCATCTACCCACGCACTAACCCATATTTCCGTCGTGGACGCCAACATCAAAATTGGGCTGCCTGGCACGCCGATATCGCCCGGATCGCGATAGCGTTTAATGATTAGACCATCGAAGGGTGCGGACACGCGAGTGTCCGCCAACCTAGCTTCGTTAAAAGCGAGGGTTTTTTCCGAAGTCGTTATCTGGCGTTGGCCTTCCAACAACGCCGCATTGGCGCGCGCTAACCCAGCTTCAGCGATCTGCAATCGTTCAGTCGATTTCTCCGCTTCATCTAGAGATATCGAGTTCGATCGAAGTAACTGCTGAATCCGCTTGAACTCTTTCTGTGCGCTGTCGAGTACTGCCTTTGCCTGATCTAGATCTGCCTGCAATCTCGCAAGGGACGCTTGCCACATTGCGGTGGTCGCTTGCGCAATCTCAACTTGCTGCTTGAGCTCCGCATCATCCAATGTGAATAGAGGCTGGCCGCTTGTTACAATCGAGCCTTGATCGACCAGGATCTCGTGAATGCGACCAGCGATTTTGGGACTGATGGTTGACTTCACTCTCGCCTCTAAAGTGCCCGTCCCCATCACTTCGGCGGTGATTTCACCGGAGGCGATCTTATGTTCGATCACGCTGATCGCGGCGTAGTTCCAGTAGGCAACTCCAAAGGCAATTGCAAGAACAATCGCAAATTGCGATATTCTCCACAACCATTGCCGAAATATCTCCCAGTCTTTTTTCATCTGCATCGTTTCCCCTGCCCGCACGCAAAAGGCAAATCGTTTTACGTCAAATTTTTTGAAATGCAGCCAAGGTAAACTGCTGTGTTTTCCCCGTAGGTGTCACGTGGCCAAACTGATTGTTCGTAACCAGCTTGAATCCTTTTCCGAGAACGGTCTCGAGTCCATCGACGCTATAGCGACAAACGGGTAGACCGCTACACTTTTCTGGACCATCTGGTGCAAACGTTGCGACCAAAATGTAGCCGCCGCTGACAACTGACTCGTTCAATCGATTGAGATACGCTTGGCGATCATTTGGATTGGTAAGAAAATGAAAGACGGCTCGGTCATGCCAGACATCGTACTTCTTTAATTGCTTCGTCTCAGTAATGTCCTCGCAAATCCAATGAACCTTACGTGCCGCCTCGCCAAGTCGCTTTCGTGTGAGTTCAATTGCCGTCAATGCGATGTCGAGTACCGTAACGTCCCAGTTGCCCTTCGCAACAAGCCGATCTACCAGAAACGAAGCGCCTCCGCCGACGTCAATGATTCTCCCGCCATGTGGTAGGATGCGATCGAGCAGATCAAGCGAAGTAGTCGGCTCCGCTTCGAACCAACTTACTTCCGTCGTCTGCTTTGTGGAGTAAACATTCTCCCAGTGGGCTACGCGATCGAATTTCGATTCTTCAACGCCCATTTGCGATCCGTTCCTTTTGTGTTTTGCTGCGTCATTAGTTGATGGGAATTTGATAATGTACCGACCGAAAGTTTCATGAGCCTGAGGCGCTAGCCGAATTTTTGCGGCGTGGATCGGCTAGCGCCCTCATCATTACCCACAATTCTATGCTGTTTGTTTTCTTCGACAATTTATGTATGTCCTTTACAACAAAGAGTTTAACAAATGCTTTCAATTCAAGTTC
>JBEBHM010000023.1:0-24375 GCA_040080875.1 Pirellula sp. | reverse complement strand
CGCCGTAATTTCATGAAAATAGGCGCTCTAGGATTTGGCGGACTGACGATGGCGCAGTTGCTCGGCGCAGAGTCGGCTCAGCAAATTGGTAATTCAAGCAAGTCGATTATCATGGTCTACATGCCGGGTGGTCCTCCACACCAAGACATGTACGATCTCAAAATGGATGCTCCCTCCGAAATACGAGGCGAGTTCAGTCCGATTGCAACCAACGTGCCTGGCATTCAGATTTGCGAACACTTGCCACGCCTCGCAAAACTCGCAGACAAATATGCGATCATTCGTTCCATGGTCGGAGCCAAGGATCGGCACGAGTCCTTCCAGTGTATGACCGGCCGTCTCAACGAACGCAACCCGCCCGGCGGATGGCCCGAGCTTGGCTCAGTGATCTCCAAGCTTCAAGGGACCAAAGACCCGACGATCTCGTCGTATGTCAACCTTTCGCCCAAGATGCGACACACACCTTACAATTATGGACGGCCCAGCTTTCTGGGTTTTGCGCACACGCCATTCAGTCCATCGGGTGAAATCAAAAACGACATGGTCCTGCAAGGGATCACCACACAGCGATTGTTTGATCGCAAGCAGTTGCTGAGCAGTATCGATTCCTTTCGGCGCGAATGGGATAGCAGCGGAGCGATGGACGGAATGGACGCATTCCAATCGCGGGCAATCGAGATCTTGACATCCAGCCGTATGCTGGAGGCTCTCGATCTATCCAAAGAAGATCCCAAAGTACGCGAAAGGTATGGGAAGGGTACAGAAAAAGAACAAGGTGACGCGGCCCCTCGACTAAACGAACAATTCTTGCTTGCAAGGCGATTGGTGCAAGCGGGAGTTCGCGTGGTCACGCTCAGCTATTCGTTCTGGGATTGGCACGGCAATAACTTCAAAATAGCCAAGCAGAATTTCCCAGATTTCGATCAAGCCCTGAGCGCGCTCATCGAGGACCTGAACCAGCACGGATTGCTTGAAAGCACGACCGTCATTGCCTGGGGTGAATTTGGGCGCACTCCCAAGATTAACAAAGACGGAGGTCGTGACCACTGGCCCAATGTCTCTTGCGCATTGTTGGCGGGTGGCGGAATGAAAACCGGCCAGGTCATCGGTGCGACCGATCGATTGGGCGGCGAAGCGACCCAACGTCCCGTATCGTTCCAAGAGGTGTTCGCTACTCTTTATCACAATCTCGGCATCAACGCTTCGACCGTGACCGTCTCGGACTTAACTGGCAGACCGCATTACTTAGTGGACAACGCCAACCAGCCCATACAGGAATTGATCTGAGTATGTGGACGCGTCGCTCCGCGACGCGACGGCAATCTGCGGTCTCGACAGTAAGCAGGCCTAACAGGGGCGCAGTCGCGGCGCGACGCGACTACACCGCGTAGAGCCAGATAACAAGATAGTGCGAGGCGCTGGCGGCGATGACGGACACGTGCCAGATGGCGTGATGATAGAACGACCGATGGTCATTCTGCAAGAACCAAACGCCTAACGAGTAGATCACTCCTCCAACGGCCATCAAAGCGAAACACGCCGTCGGTACATATTGGAACAGCACCATCGCTGGCACCCACCCCAAGAGTAAGTAGGTCAGGCTTGCCATATTATCGATCCGATGGTTCGAAAAGACCTTCGAATAAAAGCCTGCAAAAGCAGCGGACCAAACAAGGATCAACATCGCCGCGCACAACCAGCCGCTCAAGAAAGCGATCACGAGCGGTGTGAACGTCCCTGCGATGAACGTATAAATGAATCCTTGATCGAGAGCGCGAACACGTTGCCGCATGGACGGTTCTCGTATTGCGTGAGAGAGTGCCGAGAACAGATACATCGACGTCAAGGTGGCAGAATAGACCGCGCAAGCCATCAGCATGAATGACGAGTGGCTCGCGCTCGCCCAGATGATGGCAAGCCCAGCGGGCAGACTGACAAGGAACGCTAATCCGTGCGTCCAGGCATTTGTCCATTCCTGTGAAGCGTTTTCTGCGGTCCAAGTAATCGCCATTTATTGCTCAGCTGAGGATTGGTGCGGCCAAAGGAATCGTCCAAGGATAGCCAATCACTCGCGAAAAACAAGCGATTTCAACTTAGACGCACGCTTTACTTGGAGCGAAGAACACCCCATACTGGATCCAAGACACACGCACGTTCCGACAGCCGCTCTTCCATTCCTCGGTGATCGATCATGCTACGACGCACTTTCATAACAGCTTCTACGCTGGCAGCATCCGATGCTATGCTGCATTCGTACTCACCTAGCCCCAGCCGTACCTCCAATACAACAGGTCGTGAGGACTACTTTCCGCACGGCCCCATTCGCAGTTATCAACCCGTGGTTGGCGACGGCAGGTGGATATGGCGTGATCCGCCTGCGAGCGAACGAGGCTATTTGGAACCTCGCTCGTTCGAACTGAGCATCGGAGTCGAATTGTTGGGGACCGGTGATCGATCCCATGCCATGGCCTCAACGCCCGTCCCCGTCAATCACCCAGAGCAAACCGTCGACGCAGTGACTATTGAAAAGATCGGGTGCGAAGCAGCCATTCGCGAATTGGCACCCGGGGCAGGCCAATTGATTTTGCATGCGTCCAACATCATGGCGGGACAAGTCGTTAAAGCGATCGCCCATTACAAATTGACCATCATGAAGCAGTATCATGGCTATGCTCGCGATCAGTTTCCTGATGATCAAGTCGTTCCTCTAGCGATCCGCAACGCAGCATTGGGAGAAAGCCCAGGTATTCAATCGAACGCAGGAGCCGTAAAAAAGCTTGCCACAGAACTTACACAGGGCATCTATCACCCTTGGGACAAAGCCCAGGTTTTCGTCATATGGATTCAAGAGCATATCCATCCACAGTACCAACCGTATACCAGTGTGGTAGCGGCCATCGAAAAAAGGGTGGGCGATTGCGAAGAGATGTCCGCACTCTTTGTGGCGATGTGCCGTGCCTCGGGAATCCCGGCTCGTTTGGTTTGGGTCCCAAACCACAATTGGACAGAGTTCTATATGTCTGACAACGATGGGCAGGGGCATTGGATCCCAGTTCATCCCGCTTGTTACCATTGGTTTGGATGGACAGGTGTGCATGAATTGGTGTTGCAAAAAGGGGACCGCATTAAAGTGCCCGAGCAAAGCCGCAACATACGACTGATCATGGATTGGATGCGATCATCCGGAGCGAAACCGCGAGCGACGTACATTGCTGAATTGCGTCCAGTGGCGAACACGACCGGTGGTGATTCGGGGCCTGGGACTCGTTCCAAGGACGCGAGAACAGGGGAATGGAAACTGACTGGAACGCATGAATTCGACCGAGTTGCACGTAGGTAACCTCGCAACTCCTGTGCCGGACGGGAGGACATTCGCGACAAAAAAATGGGCGACAAAAATATAGAAAACCGCGTGCGCATCGATCCCTGTCTTCATTTTTCTGTCGCTCATCTTTTTGTCAAAAGCACTTAGCGAATCGTCTTAAAGGTAACTTTTCCATGACTGATGTTCGCCCAAAGAATTGACTCGATCGAGGTGTGTTCGATCAATCGCCTAGCGTGTAACTCAAAAACATCCTCTCGGTTTGGAAACGCGGTCAATCTAAACGTGACGTTTGATGCAACAAGAAACATCCGTTGCTCGCTCAATTGACCGGAACTTCCAAACACCGGCACGAGCGAATTCAAGGCTTCCTCACCGCCCAGGCAATGAACCAGAGCTTCTTCAAAGATCGAAAGGTCAAGCCCTGACGGATGCTTCAAGAATGACGTCGGATGACCGGCTGGCCAACTCTCTTTTATAGACTTTTTCATCGAACAGCCTGCCGAAGTCATTGTGGATATCGAAGACATTCCGCATCACCTCGTAGGCCAACCGTTGAAATTCGGACTGCGAAATGCGTGTTGTCGCTATCGAGGGGACTATTGGCATGGTGCATTTATTTCCGGTTTACAGTCTGACCGTCTGACAAAAAAATGGGCGACAAAAATATGGAAAACCGTGTGTGCATCGATCCTCGTCTTCATTTTTCTGTCGCTCATCTTTTTGTCAAAGGTACGCTACCCGTTTAGCTGAGCCTTTGATTTAGGTACAGTTCTTCGATGGCTCGGACTGTATCGGCTTCGTGTGCCGCTTTGTCGGCGCGTATCATCGCGATCTTCGGGTCTCGCAAACTTAGCTTGCCCGTGCCTGACTCGTGGATGATCCCTTCGAATTTGACCGTGACCACGATCTGAGGCAGAAACTCCCAGCCAGGTCGAGTTCCACTGCCGCTGAGCCGTTCGAATTTGCGACCTGTTAGCAAACCGCGTTGCAACACGTCGTTTTGTATTTGCTTGTCTCTCGCCACGTCGAGCCCCGCGACGTCGCCGACCTCTTGGAACCCACTCTCCGCGCTGTCGTTGCGAGCCGAGATTAGATACGATCCGAACATACCTGCGGTCGCTTTGGTGGTGACTGCCATCAAGCCACCGGTGATAACTAGGTCCAGCGTGATCTCCGGTTTGCGTTTCACCCAACTCGGATCGCGAGTTGCAACTTGGTAAGCACCTGCAAGATCCTTTGCGATGATCCCTTCATAACCCTGCGCTCGAAAATGATGGAACAGGCGATTTACATCTTCCTTGGTATTCGCAAGTTGTCCGTCGGCCAGGGAAAGCGGCAAGGGCGTTGGAACTTGCAACAGGGGAGTGAGCAAGGCCGCAAGGGAACTTCGACGTTGATGAAGAGGTAGGTGGGTGAGGTCGGTGTTGTTTAGGTACAACAGATCGAATGCGGCGAACTTCAATGTGACAGGGCGAATGGGTTCGCCTTGCAGCATCGCGTAGACTTCATAGACCGTTGCCGGACGTGGACCTTCCAAGTCGAGAACGCTACCGTGCAATTCGCCATCGACAATGGCGTTGGATGCTGGCAACATCGCCAGAGTCCGATCCAGACCCGGTACGAGTTCCAGCCAATCTTTGCGATTGCGTGTATACGCACCACACAGCGTTGCCCCTGTTGCATCGGTGGACTTGTGCAACAACAGACGAATCCCGTCATATTTGCGTTCAACCCAAACAGGAAAGTGCCCAATCTGTTCGCCGCCCGCCGAGGCCAATGCAGGTCGCACGGGTGAGAGGGGTTGCAATTGGATGCTTCGCAGCCCTGCCGCTCCGTGCTTCTCTAAAATTTGCGCGACATGCATCGGGTCGGTCAATGCGATCGCATGCTGCACCGATTCGGTTGAAACTTGGAATTGATTGCCGATGGCCTCTGCAAGTAATTCGCCTTGATACTCGAATCCGAAGCCTGCTGCCCGGACGACCATCTTGGCCAAATAGTAGGCTTCCATTCGGCCGCACCGTTCTAGCAGTGAGCGCAAGAGATCAAAGCGGTCGGTGGCTGAAAGGTCTGGCAACGGTTTGAGCGCCGCAAGCACTTCCGCTGCCGTCAGTGGTTGTTCTTGCTTGACGACCCCCGCATGTTGGGCAAACAAGATGGCGATATCGCCGACCCGCGTGAGCTTGTCCAGAATGTCGGATCGCGATTGCAGGGAAACCGATTGGAGCAACCGCATCAGCGAGTCTCGCCGAAACATACTGCGTCTTCCGTAGAACGGATCACCGAGCAAACATGCGATCTTTTGGCAGAAACTCAAACCGATTTCCTTGCTGAGGAATGACTTCACCAATTCGGCATTGGCCGCAGTCGACGCAATCGATTTGGACTGGCAAACAAAACCGAATATCTCGGTGGCTCGCTGATCAGCCAACCCGCTGAGTTGCAAGAACAATCCCTTGCATAGTGAAAAGAATGAGATGGAGGAAAACTTTTCAATACCGACTTCGGCCAGAGGGTCTGCCTTTGCCAGTTCGGAAATTGCAATTTGCAGGTGGAATGGCATTTCCGGCATTGCGATCTCATCGCTTTGCAAACCGATCGACTTGAAACTGGCGGCAAGGTCGTGTGCGGTTGCATACCAATCTTGGACGTCGTGGTTGGTAATGATCTTCATGGTGTGTAGGGATTGTTCTGAACCGAGATCGCACTTAAGTGGTATTGCATTGTAATTCTTACGGACGATAGCGGTTGTGTATTCGAATGGGTAGTGACAGAGGCGGCTAGAGATGGACCGGCATGAATCCAACGAAAACCCTTCGGAATCGAAGTCTATCGGTGGAAAACCTCGAACGTGGTTTCGTTTTTTCCGAAGATGCTTTTTTCGGACTGCGTTGTTGCTTTTCGTTTGCACGGGTAGCTTTGTCGCGGCGGTCTGGATTCTCGGCAACATTCCCGTGAACAGGAACTTCCGTCATGCGGAAAGCGGTGTCGAGATCCTATTGGTCAACAACGGCGTCCATGTAGACTTAATCCTACCACTGGAGTCGAAGGAATTCCGGTGGCTACGTTTTTTGAACGAGTCCGACTTCAAAAAATTCGGCCCCGAGTATCGCTATTGCATGTTTGGGTGGGGCAACAAGAATTTTTACATGGAGACAGAGACTTGGGATGATCTGAAGATCTCAAACGTTTTGTATGCGTTTGCAGGATTTGGAGATACGGTAGTGCACACCCATCTCTGTACTCACATCGATTGGCCCGACGATCGGTCTCGCAGAATTCGACTGTCGAGCGAACAGTATGTGCGATTATGCGAATTTTTGCTGGAGACATTCAATCGGCGGCCCGACGGTACGTTGAAACCCATCCAGGGTGCGCATTATGGATTCGAAGACGCGTTTTTCGAAGCGAACGGCCATTATCATCTTTTTCGTACCTGCAACGTTTGGGCGGGGCAGGCCATGTCTCGAAGCGGCGTGCGTGTCGGCTGTTGGACGGTGACGCCAGACTCGTTCTTCGCTTGCTTGCCTGCCCCTCCACGGGATCAAGAAATCGACACGATGACACCCCGATAAGGCCCTTCAGCCACAGAATTTCTGCGAAATCGTGGTGTGGAGACAACCAATCGATTGAAAAATGGTCGAGGTAGGCGATACCATAGAGTTTGCACGACATATCGATCGCGATGCTTTTAGTCGGCACCTCAGTTCGCGTACACATTCCGAGATAACGATGTTCTTGACACCATCCACCTTTCGAAAAACCATTGCCAAGACCTGGACGACCGTTGCGGTCTCGCCGCTGTTGTTCGTTGGGTTGCAATTAGACATCAGCGCCCAAGACAAAACGCCTCGGTTGATGACCTGGACCGATAGTTCGGGCAAAATCAAGACGGAAGCAGAATTCATTAAGCTCGAAGGCGTAAAGCTCTTCTTGAAAAAGGCTGACGGCAAAGAGGTTGCGGTGACGTTGAATCGGCTCGATGACAAGAGCCGATTGCGAGCCAGATCCATTGCCAAACGCGGTCTAAGCAGTTTAGATAGTGGCCCAATTCCTGTGGCAGGACCGCCCGTTGTCTTCCCATCCAACCCAAGTGCGGCTGAGTTCAAGGACATCATTGTCGCCGAGCTAAAGAAGAATAACTTCATCGTCTTGTGG
This sequence comes from Pirellula sp., assembly GCA_040080875.1. Lineage (GTDB taxonomy): Bacteria > Planctomycetota > Planctomycetia > Pirellulales > Pirellulaceae > JBKCUI01. The sequence goes on along the minus strand of JBEBHM010000023.1, from coordinate 16,892 downwards.
GACGCATTGCCGGCCAACAAACAAAATCAGGTCGAGGATCTCGTCAAACTGGCTTCCACCAAGATCGAACAAAGGACCCTGGATCTGGTCAAGAAGTTCCGAAGTGACTTGTTTGCCACGCTCAAGTCCAAGAAAGAATTTTTGCTCAACAGCAAATCCCTGACGATGGTGCCGCCCGACGAACGTTCTAAAATAGCCGAAGCGTACGATCCGATCGTAGCAGTATTGGATTCAGCATTCTCGGTAGAGTTGCTAGACGTCAAGAATCTGCAGGAGTCTAACCTTCGCGATTTGGTGAACAACTACTTGATCAACGTCATTGCCAAGAGCAAGGCAATCGAAGAGTTCATACCACCTGAAGCTGCTTCTCAGATGGGTGCCATGAACGCGATGGACGACGTCAAAGTGGAGACGGTGTCCGCGCGAGAGGTCACGGTCCGTTGGTCGCCGCAATCCATGGCGCCTCCAGAAAAATTTGTGCTGGTGGATGGGCGCTGGTTACCGGAATCCATGTTGAAACAATGGGACTCGGCGATTGCCCAGGCGACGAAAGCCATTCAAGCAGCCGATCCGAAAGAGGTGCATCGCTCTGTCGGCAAGGGAGTTTTTGCGATGACTAGTTTGATGGGTGCGTTCTCCTTGGCAGAAACACAGCAGGATTTTGATGAGGCGATGCAGCAGTTGACAGATGCAGCCATGATGGCGCCTTCGATGATGATGGGGTTGCCAGGTGGACCCATGGGGCAGCCATCATCACCCGGTGGACCTCCATCCAACAACCAAGGTCGCCCCACTAAAAAAATGCCGATCGCAGGCTAGAGTAAAACGATTGTCCCAATCGTTTCCAAACAATCGATCAACGACGCCTCGCTGGGCAATGCCGGTGCACAGATGCAGAACTTCCTGCCCTAATTCGTAATTCGTAATTCCTAATTCCAATCACCGTCGGATGAACGGCTGACCGTACGCTGCGTTTTCGTAGGAGGGTGCCGATGTCACTGCGTTGGAGGCGTTGGAGGCATTCGGGAAAGGCGGACTAGGCGCGTATCCTGCGGCTTGGGACGACGAGGGTGCTGAATTGTTTTGCGGTGGGGCGTTAAACAGTCCTTGCACATTGTTGCCGATCGCGCTCGCCTGTTGATAGATTCCCTGAGCTTGTTGCAGTTTGTTTTGACCTTGCTGTGCCATTTGCGAGATGTTTTGGGTTGCGCCCATGCTCGACATCAAATCGCGCGCTGGCTTGAGGTTGGGATCGATTTGCAGGGCGCTCGCGAGGTATTGCTGCGTTGCAGGCACATTCTTACGCGAAAAGTGCAAATAAGCCATTTGATAATTCGCCATGGCTGGGCTGTTGGCTTGCATCAGTTCAGACATGGCGGAATCGGCATTGCCCGAGTCCAACAACACGCCCGCCATGGCAGAACGATGCGCTGTGCTCTTGGGATCTAAGTTGATCGCCTTTTGAAGTTCCGATTTGGCAGCCGCCAGATTTCCACTGCGAGCGTGCAGATTGCCGAGGTCAGCGTAAATGGCGGCGTTGTTGGGGGCTACCGTTGCAGCCCTTTGATAGAACTCAATGGCCTTGTCTTTTTCGTTTTGACGTTCGTACAATCGAGCCGTGCTCAACAACGCCGATGGGTTCTTGGGTTCCAGCTCCAATGCCTTGCTATAGCTATCGATGGCCTTGTTGTAGTTGCCTTGCTGTTCATGCAGTTGACCGGTCATCACGTACAATTCTGGCTTAATCGTCGAACGTGAGCTCGCTGACGTTGCGCTGCTGGTTTCTATGGACGAGGAATTGTCGGTTCCGCCGAAAGGAGAAGTGATTGCGGTCTTGGCTTTGCCGTAAGCGGACGACACGGCTGTCCCAACCGACGCGAATTGGCCCTTGACCGCTTGGGTTGTGGAAGCGATCGATCCCGTCACGCCACTCGCGGCGCTGGGGGCAAACGCAGTTGCCGAATCCGCAGACTTGGTCGGCCAAATCGATGAGCGCGCACCTGGAGTTGTGGTGCATCCGCTCGATGCCATGCATGCTCCTAGGCAAAACGTCGCGACCACGGTTTGACGAAACGAGCGTCTAGCAAGCAGCTTTCGAGTTGGTTGGATATTCACCGACATAAACGCATCTCGCTCTTAAAACTCACCATCACATCCAACAATCAATGCTAGCAATGCACGGAAGATTGGAACCCTCAAAATCGAATCTATCGTTAGAGGTTCGGCAGACGACAGATTCAGGCTTGAACAATTTCCGTTTTCAATCCCCACTATATCGGAGAGACACTCCGGTTTGGTTTCCTTCGCGAGCCAGTATGATGACCTTGTCTTTTGGCTGGATGGTTCGAAGCCGATCCAACCAGCCGGCCAAGTCGTTTTGCAATCGGACCGAAGTGATCGTGGCAATTGCGTCGGCGCGGGTTGCCTGATTGGAGAAAACCGACACGCTATGATGACCGGCGATCCCGCGGAGAGTTTTGGGATCGATAATATGGCTGGTCCTTGGAACGTTCTCGGCTTTCCCCGGCTGTTCGAGACTGTCTGGAAATCGTTGCCATCGGTCACCGGAGGTTGCCACACCGGATTGGTTCAGTCTCATTCGGCAGAATTCAACCGTGTTGTCACCAACTTGGAGAGGCGGGATATCGATGGAGATCGGCCAACCCTCAGCGTTGGGAGGTGAATCACCTAGGCGCATATTGCCTGAGGCGTTTACCACAAATTGCGAGATACCGATTTCCTTTAACTCCAATGCGATCTTGTCTGCGACCATTCCCTTGCCCACGGCGCCAAAATCGAGTCGAACGCCAGGTCGCTTCGAACGAAATCGTGGATGGAATCGGTCTATTTCCAGCAGTTCCCAGCCGCAAGATTGCTTGGCTTGTGTCCATTGTTGCTCGGAAGCGAGTCTTCTCCGTCTACGAAGACGCGTTATTGCCCCGATGGCTGCATCCAATGCACCGTCACTCTCAAGATGCCAGTAGTCACAGATTCGGATGGCTTCCATCAGTTCACCCGAGACATCAACCCACCCCCCGCTATCGGCTTGAAGGCAAGCCTGCATGGCTTCACTCTCTTCTTCGTAGTCGCTGAGCACGGATGTCCATTTGTCCGATACTCGCTTTGCCATTGCCATCACCTGTTGGCGAGAACCTTGACGATGGTCGAACCATCGCATATTGATTTTGCTCCCCATCGACGGGAACTCGATCTCATGCTCGTCGAGCAGTAGGTTCGCACCGCGGGACAAACCGGAATAGAAGAGTGACTGGGTGAGTACCGTACAACCGACCAAACTTCCTGCGAGTTGTTCAAGGATTTGTCTGCGGCTTTTTGTCATGGGAAACTATTTACGAAAAATGCTTGACGCGCGATTCCAACATTTGAGACACTATAGTCTGCAACAGCTTATTGCTAGTTGATTCGTCGCATTGCATTCTATCATCGTGCACGACGAATTTTCAGAGTCAAAATCCTTTCACAGTTTGAGGTACTTGGCAATGAATCGAAACATGTGGGAACACAACGGAATGAAGATGTGCCTGAACCATAGCCAGTCGGGTATCGAGGATGCGTTGATGGAATTGGAGCAGGATTTTCGCTCTTGGATGGAACATCCTCACCAGCGGGCTACTTGGAGCAAATTGATGGAGCACCTCGTTAGTTTTCGCTGGGTGCTCGATCAGCACTTCACTCGTGTGGCGGGCGAAGGGTATTTGGAAAACGTTGCATGCCAGCGACCGGGGCTCTATTCGGATCTGCGCGATATCGAGTGCCTCCAATGCCGCTTGATCGATCAGCTTGATTTGACCATTCATCACGTCCAAAACTACGATCCGCAACGAGACGAAATCTCCGATATGGCCGAGCAGTTCCAACGGCTTCATCGAGAGATCCTGGAGGAGGAATGCCAGGAGCGGCAACTCGTGGAACGAGGGTTGGCTTGAAGGTCCCTCTCGCCGCGATTTGTGAGATTTCTACCACTCTGCCGAGTCAGGCGGACGCTGAACGGATAGCATCCGAGCTCATCGATAGAAAACTCGCGGCATGCGTTCAGATCACAGGTCCTATTCAGAGCGTCTATTTTTGGCAGGGCGATGTCCATCGAGACAGCGAATTCTCGCTCCGAATCAAGTCGTGCGAAAACCGATTGGTTGAGTTGTTGAATTTTCTCCGTTCGCAGCACCCCTACGAATTGCCTGAGATCACGTGGAAAATCCTCAATGCCTCGGACGAATACGCGGCGTGGGTGGCAGGGATTTGCAACCATTGACGTGCCGCTACAATGGTGCTCCGGCGCACCACCCTTTCAGGCACGTACCCTTCCCATTTCAATGCAGGCACATCCATGATCTACAAACACTTTGTCGTTGCTGCTGGCGTCGCGGCAGGACTTATTTACTCGCAAGGTCAATCGCTCCGTGCGGTTGAATCGGTACAGCTTGGCAAGGATGCGCTGACAACGGGCATTCCCGGATCCGGAAAACTGACCGTCGCGGATATCAAAAAGTTTTTGGATAATCCTGCAAGCCATGTCGAACTCAAAGTGTCGTTGCCGGAGGGATTGGCTGCAGGCGCCGATTCCATTTATATCCCAAGTGACAATCCGATGACTCGGGCCAAGATCGAGTTGGGCCGTCAACTTTACTTTGACAAGCGTCTCTCGAGCGACAATACCATCAGCTGCGCCGATTGCCATAGCCCTGCGACGGGTTATGGCGCGAATACACAATTTGGCGTTGGTGTCCGAGGACAACAAGGCGGCCGTAATTCACCAGTCTCGTTCAATCGGATTCTGAGCAAAGCCCAATTCTGGGATGGACGAGCCGGAAGCTTGGAGGCACAAGCCGTCGGCCCCATTGCCAATCCGATCGAGATGGCCAACACCCACGAAGCTGTCGTGAAGATGCTCAACGCAAACGAAGGGTATCGCATTCAATTCGAACGCATTTTCGGTGGCAAGCCAGATATTGGTATGGTAGGAAAAGCGATCGCCACCTTCGAACGAACAATCGTTACCGGCCCAAGTCCTTATGACTACTTCGAACCTGTGCGGCGCATGCTCGAAGCCTTCTCTGAAGAATTGGCGAATCTAGAGGAAACGAAAAAAGAGGATCCAGCCCTCTACAAAAAGTTTACCGACGCAAAATCGATATCGGACAAGAATCCAATAAGCGAGTCTGCTAAACGAGGTCGCACGTTATTTTTCAGCCAAAAGTCCAACTGCACGGCTTGCCACGTGGGAGCCAACTTTGCGGACGAGTTGTATCACAACATTGGCGTCGGTATGGAAGCCGCCAACCCGGACCTCGGACGCTATGCGGAAACCAAAGTCGAAAAGGACAAAGGGGCGTTCAAGACTCCGTCGTTGCGAAACATTGCTCTCTCTGGGCCTTACATGCATGATGGCAGCCAAAAGACACTTGAGGAAGTTGTTGAATGGTATGCCAAGGGAGGCCATCCTAATCCGTACTTGAGCGACAAGATGAAGAAGCTGGACCTGACAGCTCAAGACAAAAAGGATTTGGTCGAGTTCATGAAAGCTCTCACCGGACCGTTTCCCAACGTCGAAACCGGGCGGTTACCCGAATAAACCGGTGTGTCTGTTGCTCGACCACTGTTGCTCGACCACTGTTGCTCGACTCTCCGAGTCGAGTCTCGCGCCTCGCAGTGACTGATTCTCACTCAATGATGCTGCAGGATCTTTAACAAGATCCACTACCTAAGAAACAAGGTACGAAGACGTACTAGTTCACTCTCCGGGCTTTTGAGCTTACTATCGACGCAGGAACGCTCCCGTTTCAGGCATGCTCAACGGCGGTGTCATCCCAAAGCCGAGTCCCCCAACCGCTGGTTCTCCGGTTGGAGATGAATGGATTTGCGCTTCAGGCAAAGCCGATTTGGCCGTTCTCAAGGGAGCTGACGGGTCGGACAGATGCGCAAAGGACATATCCAGCATCGATTGCAATCGAGCGACCTCGGGATGTCCTGTATTGGAGGCAATGAGTTTGCCGAGCGTCATCCGCGCGGGCACAAGTTCTCCGATGCGATGCTGCGCTCTGACCAGCTCGATTTGTTTGTCGACGCGATCACCGGACATGCGTTCCGAGGCCATGGCCAGCGCTTCGGCAGCATCGGCAGGTCGATGCAAATCCGCAAGGGCTTGTCCGCGAATTAACAGAACATCTGGATCTGTGCTGGCGGTCGATTGGAGATCGGACATGCGATCCAACACGGCCAAGGCGCGTTGAGGTCGCCCCATGATTCGATTGATTTCGGCCACCGATAGTTGAACCCTTGGGTAGTTGCTTTGAATTAAGAGGGCTCGATTGTAGCACTCCAACGCAGCATCCCAATCGCGTTCGCTCTGATGCATGTCACCAAGCAACGCCCAAGCTTTGGCATGATTGCGATCGACGGCAAGCACCCCTTTGGCGGCCTCCGATGCCGAGGCTCGATCCCCCATTTCTAGACTCATTTCGCCCAATCGAATTGCATACTCTGGATTCTTCTTCGAGCCATCGAGCGCGCCCGATAGCCTCAGGGCTTCGCGCATGTGTTCGATGGCCCGAGTTCGATCGCCGCGATTCCACAACGTACAAGCGTATCCCCAATGGGCTCGTTCATCTAACGGCGACCGCCGGAGCGCTTCTGAAAAAAGCATCTCTGCGTCTTGCGCTCGAGAGCGTTGCAACGCATCCGCGCCGCGAAGCGAAAGTTGCCGCGCAGCGACCAGTTCCAAATTGGACTTGCGCTGGACAAGAGTACGACAGCCCACAGGAAAGCAAACTGCGGTGATCAATAAGGACCAAAACACTGCTTGGCACAGCCGCAGGACTGTGTGAAGGTGACTTGGTATTATGTCCCACATAGAGGCGCTGCACTACATTGAAATGCTGTCATTCGAGGGGGCGCACTGTCGGCGCACTACCCCTACTCAGCAATACTCGATCGTGGGCCAAAAACTCAAGACAAGCTCGGCAATCTAGCCCGAAAGTCTTATGTCCCTATCGGTTGATTTTTGCCTAATAGCGGGGCTGGTCGTAGTGGATCTTGCTTGCTAAAGATCCTGATGCATTGCGAGAGAGCCTGCAAGCACGAGCCAGAATGCGGCTCCTGGACCACCGATTGCAATCGCTGTTGCAACACCTGCAATATTTCCATGTCCGACGGTCGCGGACATAGCCGTCGTCAATGCTTGAAAGTGGCTTACTGCGGACAAACGAAAAAAGGCCACGGTAATACCGCGGCCTTGTGTAGCTTGATACCACCATCCGTTTACCGGAAGGTTTGGTTCGTGTAGCCGTTGGCTGTGTTGGGTACAGCTGGGGGTAGTCCGTAGCCGGTGCTGGTTCCGGTGCTTGTGCTGGTAGGAGCTGTGCCGTTGGCCATGGTTCCGGCTCCTTGATTAGAGAAATCGTAACCCGTAGTACGGCCTACGCTACCTGGTCGGTAAGGCGTCACACCGTTGTACGTCTGCGTCGCAACCGACGGCATGGTCGGTTGATACCCGCTAGGGGCAGCATTAGGCATGCTCGATTGAGCTGGCGGCAAGGATTGAGCCATCGTTGGACCTCCGCTGTATCCTGCGGGTATTGCAGGAACCGAGTTGTTGGTTGGCAACTGTGGATATCCACTCGGCATGGAAGGCATCGTGGATGTTCCCGCCAATGCATTGGTGCCGGAATAACCGGTCGGAGGTGGTTTCAGGCCTGGAACATTGTTTGCGAGAGCAGTTGCCGGTGCACCGTAGCCGCTCGGAGCCGTGTATCCAGTGGGACGCGACGCATTGCTGACCATCCCGTAAGGACCATTGCTGTATCCATTCTGAGCAGCGGCACTGCCAGCCCCTCCCATCGCAACACTGCCACCCGTTGGCATGCTGAATCCAGGTCCAGATGAGTTGGTGCTGCTATACGGATTGGCACTTCCGTATGGGTTCGGCGCACCGTATGGATTGGCTCCACCGTAAGGGCTCGTACTTTTCTGGCCTGGCGTGTTAATCGCCATGGCCATGTTCTTGGAAGCTGGGCTCGTTGGCGAAGTGCTGCTGGAGGGCATCGCCAGGCTTGGGCTACTGCCCGCGAGAGTAGACTCGCTTGGTTTTTTGGACCACGAGAACAAATCAGAGCCAGGCATCTTCCACCCGCTCTTACAGCCTGTTTGTGTACCAGCAACAACCGCGACCACAACGGCGAGTCGTGTCCAGTTTGCGAGTTTCTTGTTCATGGCTAACAATTCCCTTTGGTAGCGAGCAGCACAGCGGTCAATCGAACGAGTGCTAATTGTATTGGTTTGGATCAATTCTCATTTGAGAATGACTGGTTGAATTGGTCCGCCTCTGAATCTCTCATCGGCATATCGCGAATCCGCACAACAGGCGCAATCGGAAAAATCTTCCCAAATTAATTTTCAGACTCACCGTCTCGACGCACTTCCGTGTGGACTTGACATTCATGTAGCGAATTCAGCCGATTTGGGTCAATGGGAAGTGGCTCGAATTGAAAATTTAGGGCGGGTTAGGAACAAGACAATGAATCTGAGCAAAGCCCTAGCCAATTTGGGCTGATTGGGCAAGAATAGCCCTTCTCAGCTATTTGAAAAAGTTCGCGATTTCTGGATCGCAGTTCTCCCATTCCCCATTCGCTCGTTACAGTATTTGCAGGAAATTCATGAGTTTGATCGAAAACATCCGCGGTAGACAAATATTCGATTCGCGAGGCAACCCCACCGTCGAGGTCGATGTCACTTTGGTTGATGGCTCGATGGGCCGCGCCGCCGTTCCAAGCGGAGCCAGCACGGGTGCTCATGAAGCATGGGAGCTACGGGATGGAGACAAGTCCAGGTACATGGGCAAGGGAGTTTTGACGGCGGTCGACAACATCAATTCCAAAATCGCCGACTCCCTCATCGGCGCGGACGCTTGCGATCAGCGGGCTGTCGATCGCATGCTATGCGAACTAGATGGGACGCCTAACAAAAAAAATCTAGGCGCCAATGCGATGCTCGGTGTGTCGCTCGCCGCCGCTAAAGCCGCAGCCATCTTCACAAATCAACCCCTCTACCGATATCTGGGTGGTGCCGGTGCGCATATTCTGCCAGCACCCATGATGAATATCGTCAATGGTGGTCAACATGCAGACAATTCTGTGGACGTTCAAGAATTCATGGTCATGCCTCTCGGCTTCGACTCCTTTTCCGAAGGGCTCCGAGCGGGTACTGAGATTTTTCATAATCTCAAAAAAGTCCTCAATGAAAAGAAACTGAATACCGCTGTCGGTGACGAAGGTGGATTTGCGCCGGATCTGGGAAGCAATCAAGAAGCTCTCGACTTGATCATGGAAGCCATCCAGCGAGCCGGATATGAAGCGGGTAAGCAAATTTTCATCGCCCTCGATGTCGCTGCAACCGAATTCTACGATGCAAAAACCAAGAAGTACACGATCGATGGCAAACAACTGTCCGGTGACCAAATGGTAGACTTCCTGGCCAACTGGGTCGCCAATTATCCTATCTGCTCCATCGAAGATGGTTGCTCCGAAGATGACTGGGATTCATGGAAGAAACTTACCGACAAGCTCGGTGGCAAAGTGCAACTCGTGGGTGACGATTTGTTCGTAACCAATACCGATCGATTGCAGCGAGGGATTGATCAAGGAATCGCCAATAGCATCTTGATCAAAGTCAATCAAATCGGAACGCTTACCGAAACCATCGAGGCCATTCAGTTGGCACATCGCAACGGATACACCAGCATCTCGAGCCACCGCAGCGGTGAGACCGAGGACTCTACCATCGCCGACTTGGCAGTTGCTTTGTCAACGGGGCAAATCAAGACCGGTTCGGCATCCCGCTCCGATCGCATGGCCAAATACAATCAACTGCTCCGAATCGAAGAAGAACTCGGCGATGGCGCCCGCTATGCGGGACCCATGTTCCGCCGAAAATAGCGTTCGTACCAAAGACTGCCCACAGCGAGTGTGATTTTGCGGAGCAAAATCACAACAGTTATTCCATGGTTAGCTTGCGGCGATAAATCGTGTCGCCGTTGGTGATGTACAGATACTCATGGTTGGGGCCGGCCAACGTGCAACTCGTAAGTGGCTGCGCCGCCTTCGGTTTAGGTAGTACGCCACATTGACGACCTGTCGGGTCAAAGATCTGAACACCCATCGCCGACGTGACATAGTACCGGCCAACTTTGTCGACCGCCATTCCATCTCCTTTCGACGCTTCATCGTAGGTAGGAGGGGCGTTGAACGGAAAGTTCCCTTTGGGGTCGATAGCCAATCGCAGCGTCATGGTGGGCATCTTAGAATCGAGCGAGCCATCTCCGTTCACTCGAAACGTCCATGCAAACTCGCCTCCCGAATCCGAAACGGCCAACGTCCCTTGATCGGGAGAGAGTGTGATTCCGTTGGGTCGCTTGATGCCCGTGTCGACTGCTTTCACCTCACCGGTCTTGCTATGGATGCGAGTCACTCGCTGGTCCTTGGTCTCGGTGATGAAAATCCAACCGTCGCTGGTTACGGCGATGTCATTCGGAGTCACATTGCTGGCGACCACTTTGACTTCGCCGCTAGTTGGGTTGAGCGAGATCACTCGGTTTTTTGCACCTTGGCAACCGTACAACAATCCGTCGGGACCGAACTTCATGCCGCTGATCGCTTCCTTGGCGATTTCCGTTTTAGTTCCATCCGCAGCGCTGACTTTCACAACACTTGGAGCCCGCATGTCGCAGTAGTAAAAATTGCCCTGCGCATCCGGACAGGGTGCATCCGAGAATCCCAATTGATCGGCGACCACTTCCCAAGATTGCCCTGGGATGAGAAGTTTCAAAATGGTGAGATCGCCTTTGAGATCCCCTTTCGTATCCAGGACAGGTTGGTGTTGTTCTTTGCGCCACAGCCACTTCAGCGATTCGGGAAATCTGCCTCCGCCAAAATCGGAGTTGTGTCCGTACCCTTCCGCCCAATCGAAACGAACGTCGTAGCCCATGTATTTTAACGACGAGGCCATAAGTTGATTCGCCAGGGGCCAATGACCAAACGGATTGTCCAGGTCTCCGCTCGTATCCGCCATGTAGACGCGAATCGGCTTGGGCTCGGTCTTGCGGATCAGCGAGGGATAGATGTTTCCACCTCGAAGATTGACAAAGCTGCCTACACTGGAAAGGACTTTGCGGAACGCATCGGGACGCTCCCAAGCGACCGTGAACGCGCAGATCCCGCCGGAACTTGAGCCGCAAATCGCTCGCATATCGGGGTCTTTAGAGAGGGTGTACTTCTTTTCAACTTCAGGAATGATTTCTTCGATCAAAAATCTAGCAAAGCGATCACCGAGGCTATCGTACTCGAAGCCGCGATTGGAGGGTGAACCGCGTTCGGGCTTGGGCTTGGATTTGTCTTGCCCTGGATTGATAAACACCGCGATGGTGGGTGGCATGTCGCCTCGAGCGATCAAGTTATCAAATACGATCGGGACTCGCCATCGACCGTTGATGTTGCGGAACGATTGCCCGTCCTGAAAAACCATCAGTGCAGCCGGTTGTTCTTTGTTGTATTGAGCAGGTACATAGATAGACCAGTCTCGCACAGTGTTCTCGAAGATCTTTGACTCCCAAGCCGTCATTTCCTCGACCGTTCCGTGAGGTACATTCTCTTTGCGAACCGCATCGGGGTGTGGCTCCCAAACGGGTGTTGACTGGGCAACCACCGGCTTTGGGATCTCGACTTTTTCGGCCCACAGCCAACGCAAGGCAGCAGCCAACTGATCGCCTCCCCACTGCCCACTATGTCCACCCTCAGTCATTACGAACGTGTGTTCATAGCCTGCAAATCGGAGTGCCGCAGCTAGATCTTCGTTGGCCAATGGCCAGTTCCCAAACAGGTTATTAAGGTCATCTTTTCCTTCTTGCAAGTAGACTCGAATCGGCTTGGGATTGGGTTTCGATTTTCGGACGAGGCCAGGATAAGCCCATCCGCCTCGGATGTTGGTGAAGCTCCCGATGTGGCTGAGGACTTTGCCAAATTGGTCCGGCTTTTCCCATGCTGCGGTGAACGCGCAAATGCCCCCCGACGAAATGCCGCATACCGCCCGCTGCTTGGGATCGGATGAGACACTGAGACCCTTGATCGCGACTGGCAAGAACTCGTCGACGAGAAATCTTGCATATGTGTCTCCCATCGAGTCATATTCGAACGAACGATTGCTTCGGTCTTTGGCCCCGGGCTTGTTGGCAGGCACGGTGCCAGGATTGACAAACACGGCGATGGTGACCGGTATGGCTTTTTGGTGAATGAGATTGTCAAAGACGACTGGAACGCGAAATTGACCATCGACCTTCGCATAGCTTGCCCCATCCATAAAGACCATCAGCGAAGCAGGAGTTTCGGATGAATACTGGGCTGGGACATAGACGCTGTATTCGCGCCGAGTTCCAGGATAGACCTTGCTCTCGGCAAATATACCCGACGTGATCTTGCCCTTGGGCACTCCCTCCTGGACGTTGCGATCCGCATGATTAGGATTGAGTTTTTCTTGGGCCTGCATCGACACGATGGATGACGTCAAGAAAAATAGAATGAGAACTGTTCGTTGCATGATGAATCCGCGATCGGCAAGGAGGATGATTGGATTGGCTATGGTTGGATTGGCTATGGTCGGATCCAGTATGTTACTTGCTCCGAGCTCGCCGCGAAACACACCTAACCTGGCTGTACCCACTTAGCCGTGTATCTACCTAACTAAATGATGGTGCGCAATTCTGCCGTAGCGGAACGCGTCAAGCGTTTCGACAACGCCTCGAAAACCTTGACGGTTTCCGCTACTTCTGTCTGCCATTCTTCTGTCTGCCATTCTTCTGTCTGCCATTCTTCTGTCTGCCATTCTTCTGTCTGCCATTCTTCTGTCTGAGATTTTGTTATCGGATCTGTTGGGCCTCCGAGACGATTCAGTAAAAGAATGAAAAGGCAATAGAATAGAACTGACTGCCCTCGGAGATGCGTTCCCACGTGAAGCATTTGCTTGTGGTACCACCGTCGGCGAGTTAGGATACATCGTTCCACTTCCTGCCAAATTCCTGCCCTACAATTCCCAATCACTCGCGTCGCATTGAGATCCCACCATGAAGTCGGTTTTTCGGTTTGTTCGGATGGTGTCTGCTCGATTAAGATTCATGTGGCTGAGCCTGTTTGCGGTATTGTTTCATGGAGCGATCGTTGACGCCCAGGAAACGGAATGGCAAACCGTCAAAGCACCCGAGGTATGGAAAAAACCGCCCGCCAGTAAACAGGGCTATGGATGGTATCGTTGTGTCATCAATGTTCCAGCGACATGGCGAGGACGCAATTTTGAGTTGTTTGTGGAACCCGTCGATGACAGCCGAGAGTTCTATTGGAATGGAACAAAGATCGGTTCAGTTGGTGCGTTTCCTCCTGCGTTTCGAAGTGGACTTGGAGAACCCAATCGGCATCCGATCGACTCGAAGTTGATAAGACCAGGACAATCCAATGTACTGGCCATTCGGGTTTTCGATAGCGATGGTCGCGGCGGCTTTAACGTGGCTGCCCCTGTTTTGTTCGCGGATGATGCGGCCATTCGGCTCGAGGGTTCATGGCAACATCGCGCGGGGGATAATCCAGAATGGAGTCAATTTGCGGATATAAACAACGTTAAACAGTTGCTTCCATTCTCAAACATCATTTCGGCCAATGAAGCCAATACGATCCTGAGGCGACTGCCAGGCGAAGAGGGGCCACTTACCCCCGAGAACGCGCTCAAGCGATTCAAGACATCGGCCGGACTAGAGGTAGAACTGGCTCTCAGTGAGCCGCATATCGGTCAACCTCTCTCGATGAAGTTCGACGAGCGAGGACGTCTTTGGGTCGTACAGTATCGGCAGTATCCATCTCCCGCCGGCTTGAAAATGGTCAGCCGCGACAAGTTCTTGCGCACCGTTTACGACCGGATGCCACTTCCTCCTCCCAACCACTTCCCGGGAGCCGACAAAATAACGATCCATGAAGATACCAATGCCGATGGCTCGTTTGATACACATTCGACATTCGTCAGTGGGTTAAGCCTTGCGACCTCGATGGAGTTTGATCGGGACGGGATCTGGGTCCTCAATCCACCTTACCTGTTGTACTATCCCGACAAAAACCATGACGATGTTCCAGACGGCGACCCTGTCGTGCATCTGGAGGGGTTCGGCTTGGAAGACTCGCATGCGGTGACGAACAATCTGCGATGGGGACCAGACGGTTGGCTCTATGCTTCTCAAGGAAGCACTGTGACCGGCAACGTAAAGCTCTTTGGTTCTACCGAAAAACCGGTCCATTCGATGGGGCAGTTGATTTGGAGATACCATCCGCGATTGCGTCGATACGAGATCTTTGCCGAGGGGGGAGGCAACTCGTTTGGAGTCGAATTCGATTCCAAAGGACGAGTGTTCTCGGGGCACAATGGAGGCGATACGCGAGGCTTTCACTATGTGCAGGGTGGCTACTATCAGAAGGGCTTTGGCAAACACGGTGCGCTCTCCAATCCGTTCGCTTTTGGTTACTTCGAGATGATGAAACATCATTCCGTTCCACGCTTTACGCATTGTTTCGTCATCTACGAAGGAGGCGCTCTGGGCAGCGAATACGAAGGCAAGTTGTTTGGCGTTTCGCCACTCCTCAATCACGTCGTCTATTCCACCATGACACCGAGTGGCTCTACGTTTACCACGGCGGATGTTGGACTGGCCCTGAGCACCGACGACCCCTGGTTCCGACCTGTGGACATCCAAGCTGGCCCCGATGGGGCGATCTACGTCGCAGACATGTACGAACAGAGGATTGACCACGCAGCACATTATCAGGGTCGAACCGACCGCGAGTCCGGACGGATTTATCGCATCAAAAAATCCGGTGCTGCCAATCCGACAAACCCTAAACAATACACGGCGGCTGGGCGATCGAGCCCCGATGCACTTCGCAGTCAAAACAAATGGGACCGTCAATTGGCCCTGCGGCTACTCTCGCAGGCAGGCGATCCATCGACTGGTTCGGAATTCGAGAAGATGCTCGCCGAAGCCAAAGGGCAGCCCTCATTGGAATTCCTGTGGGCATTGAACATAACCAATCGCTTCACCGAAGTGGAAGCCACCAAAGCGATCTCGCATGAGAACCCTTATGTCCGACTTTGGGCCGTGCGGTTGATCTGCGATTCCGGCCATGTTTCAGGCGAGTTTGCCAATTTGCTTGCCCAATTGGCTCGGAACGAGAAGCACGTGGAAGTTCGAAGCCAGTTGGCTTGCTCGGCTCGCAGGCTTCCGGGGCCGCAATGCTTGTCGATCGTGGACAACCTGCTGACAAACGATCAAGACATCAACGATGCGCACATTCCACTCCTGATTTGGTGGGCAATCGAGTCCAAAGCCGACTCGCATCGCGATGCCATCCTCAACCTATGTGAACCCGCCGAATTTTGGCAGCGGACCGTTGTTCGCAAGCACATCGCAGAGCGAATCATGCGGCGCTATGCGTCGGCCGGCACGCAAAACGACTTGGTCACATGCGCTCGGTTACTTGAATTGGCACCCTCCGACGAGCACGTCCAAACGCTGATGCAAGGATTCGAGAAAGCATTTGAGGGTCGACCGCTCACCGCGTTACCCGCCCAACTCCTTCAAATCATCGCCAAGCGAGGTGCCGGGTCACTGGCCCTCAGGCTCAGGCAGTCGGATCCTGAGGCGATCGCGAAAGCACTTGAATTGATCTCAAGCGACAAGACTAAGAAAGCCGAGCGAATTCAGTTCATCCAGATTCTTGGCCAGATTCATCCGGACGAAGGTGCGACAGCGCTGCTGGAATTGTTGCAACGGTCTCGCGACCCCGAGGTTCAAATCGCCACGCTCACTTCTCTTCAGGCGTATGATTCCGACTCAATCGGCACCGCACTTCTATCGCAAGCACCAACCCTTGCACTCGATTCTCAGAAAGTGTGTTACTCCGTTTTAGCTTCTCGGCTTGCGTGGACCAAAGCCTTGTTGGCCAAGATGGATGCTGGCGGGATCTTGGCCAGTGACGTTCCGATTGAAACGGTACAGCGAATGTCTCTGTATGCGGATGAAGCGATCAGTCCATCGATCAAGAAGCATTGGGGCAAAATTACAGGGGCGACACCCGAAGACATGCGCAAACGTATCGTGGAATTGACCAGCAAACTCGAATCCGGGACCGGTAACCCCTACAACGGTAAGGTCTTGTACAAAGCCAACTGCGGCAAGTGCCATGTTCTCTTCGAGGAAGGGGGGCTCATCGGTCCCGCCTTGACGCAATTCAAACGCGATGACCTGGTGAGTATGCTCGTCAATATCGTGAATCCGAGCCAGCAGATTCGTGAGGGATACGAATCCTTTCATGTGCTGACCAGTGACGGACTGGCCTTGAGCGGCTTCATCTCGGATCAGGACAGTCGAAGCGTCGTGCTCAGGACGGCCGATGGGCAGACCATGGTGATCGCTCGCGACGATATCGACGAGATGAAAGCCTCGCCGACATCGATTATGCCAACTGGATTGTTGGACCAACTTGACGACCAACAAGTGCGTGATTTGTTCGCATACTTAAGAGCAACTCAACCACTAAATTAACAAGTAAATGCACCGAACTAACACAACGAAGCGACGAGGTATCGTGCCAAGTTCTCTTTCCATTAACAGTCTGCTGGGGATTGTGACGGTCATTGCGCTGGCAAATTTGGGCACAACGATGGCCGCAGACGAATTCCCAAAGGTCGACGTCACCAATATCCGACGAGTGTTTCACAACGGCGAGCACAATGCGTTTACCGACTTGGTGCGATTTCGAAACCGATTTTACTTGACTTTTCGAAGCTGTCCC
>JBEBHM010001252.1:0-1763 GCA_040080875.1 Pirellula sp. | reverse complement strand
TCATCCCTTGGACACAATCCGCTCGGGCATTGTCGAGTTGTCCAAGACGGAATAATCCTCTTGCCCTTTCCCGGTAAGCACTATTAAGTGCGCCGCGGACACGTTTTGTATCCGACTCTTCATTGCCCGCGCGAAGGCTCAGTTCGATGTTCTGAGCGGTGATCGCTTGAGAGTTCCAATCAATGGCATCTTGGTGCAATCCTCGATTCCGAGCGATTCGCCCCAAGTTAAAATAGATGTAACCCAACATGGTTTGAAATCGCGCTGGCTCGCCCGCTGTTTCAACCAATTGAAACAGAACTGTCCTGGCCCGATCATATGACTGCTGCGCATCGTCCAGTCGATTCAGATCGTAATAAATATCACCCAGCCCATTGAGACTAGTCACCAACAAGTTGCGATACTCGACCGAATCCGGTTTCGATTCCAGCAACTGCTCCAAAATTTGGCGTCCCTCCAATTCTGCTGCCTCGGCCTCAATTGCATTTCCCGAGCGCCTTAGTGCGGTAGAGAGATTGTGTAGCCCGGACGCTGTCTTTTTGGGGAAGTCAACTACCGACGGGTTATTGGCCGTGAGCTGTTTCATGGCTTCGACGGAGAATTTGTATGCTTCTGCAGCTTCGGCGTATTTCTTTTCGCCATTGAAGACGTTTGCAAGATTGTTTTGTGCAGCGGCGGAATAGAAGAGAACATTGATATGAGCCGGTTCCAGAGTCTTAGAAACTTCGAGTGCCTCAAGTGCTTGCTTCAAAACCACTTTCGCGTCCTCGAATTTACCTCTCCGATAAAGCGAATCCCCAGAATTGCAACCAACCAGTGCGACGTCTAGCCAGTGCTGAACCGCTTCCGGTTGTCGTTCTGCCAATTCTTTGAACAAACGAAAGGCCTCTCGGTCGGCGTGTTCCGCGTCGACCCATGCTTGACGCCCGTATTCTAACGCACCAAAGTTTACCCAATGACTCGCCAGAGCCTCGAGATAACGAAGCACCAATGGATGCTCCTGGGTCAGTGGGACAAGGATTTCTTTTGCTTGGTCGAACCTGGTTCGAGCTTCGTCATTGCGATCGAGTTTTTGGTAGACCAAAGCTAACTTCCCTGTCGAGCTTGCTAGGTCATATCGAATATCCGGTGCGCCTGCAGAACCGGTCAACATTCTTTGAGAAATGGTAATCGCCTTGACGAGCCAAATTGCTGCCTCATTTAATTTTCCTTGTCGCTCAAAATCTGCGCTCAAATTGTTGTAAACCTGCACGACATTGCGTGCCATTTTCTCGTCGTTCAATTCAACCGATTCGTCTTGTAAACCTATCGCGATTTGGTGTGCGTCCGCGTAAGCCGCTTGTCCCTCCGCAGCTCGGTTTTGGTTTGAGTAGAGTGCCGCGAGATCCAGGGTTGTGAGGGCTAACATTACCTTGTGGGACATCGCATGGCTCTGCGAAGTGATGATCTTAAAGCGTGCAATTGCGTCTCGTAGATCCGACTCTGCCGATACTGAATCGCTGAGCTTCGAATGGATACTCGCACGTAGTTGTAGACTCGTTGCGATCGAGCTGAGGTATTCGAGCGATTGAGGCGATTCGTGATAGAGCGATTCGTAAGCCGCACGCATCTGGTCGTAATTGCGTTTTGCTTCGGGCAGATCCCCCAATTCTTGACTGATGTATCCAAGGTTCTTGTAGGCCTCCGCCAACTTCAATTGCAATGCATGATTGCGTAGCGGCTGTTGATCCAGTTGTTGGTAGAAACCTCTAGCAGTTGTCAGC